>CBHWBX010000224.1:0-7215 GCA_966111935.1 uncultured Gemmatimonadaceae bacterium | reverse complement strand
AGCGTCGTCTTGCCGCTCGATTCCGGTCCGTAGATCTCGGTGATACGACCGCGCGGGATGCCACCCACACCGATCGCCGCATCGAGGTTGATCGCCCCGGTCGGAATCGCCTCGACACGAACCTTCTGGTCCGCGCCCAGACGCATGATCGAACCCTTGCCGCAGGACTTCTCGATCTGCGCGATCGCAAGGTTCAGCGCTTTCTTCTTGTCGTCCTGCAAGGTCGACACAGCCATTTCACACATCCTCTCGGTTAGTTGTAGTCCGCTCTTGGCCGTGCAGCGTAATCGTACCGGGAAAGCGGCCAATTCGATACCCGAATAAAATACGAAAACGCAGCCCAGTTTTCAAGCGAATCCGGGGAGGGCGAAGGCGTTGGGGATATGCCGGACACGGACCCGCTCGCCTTGCACCAGGACACCGACGACGTCGAAGCGATAGGACTCACTCGGCCGCCCATGCCGGTCGATCCACACCGAGGCGGAACGAGCTAACTCCTTTTGCTTACTCCAGTTGACAGCTTCGACCGGATCCCCGAACTCGACCCCGGACCGCGCCTTGACCTCGACGAACGCCACCATCCCCTCGCGCTCCATCACCAGGTCGATATCCCGGTGGCCATTCCGGAAGCGCCGCTGGACGACCCGCCAGCCCTGCCGCCGAAGCCACCGTTCCGCGATCCGCTCGCCGAGCTCGCCGAGCTCCTGCCTCGCCGCCGACATGGGAGCAAGGTATGGTCGTCCCCCGCGCGAGCCGTCACCGTTTCAACGCGCGCGGCATCGTCGCGTCGCCAATTATCAGCGCGCGGCGATCGCCGTGCCACCGAACAGCACGTAGCCGTCGGGACTGATGATGAGCGATCCCGTTCCGGGATAGCTCCAAACCGGCGAATGCGTGGCAAGATCGATCGCGTAGACTTTCTGCTGCCCGACGACGAAGAGCAGATTGTCGGTCACCGCTTCCGCGCACGGAACGAACTCGTCGGTCGGTGTCCATGACCACGCGAGCGACCCGTCGGTTTCGTTCAACGCATCGAGACGCCGCTGAGCGCATGCGAAGATGAGCCCCTTCGCCGCCTTGAGCCCTGCGTTGAGGTAGTCGGTTCCATGCTGCCAGCGCAGTGCGCCGGTCGCCGGATCGGCGGCGACGACGCGGCCACCGAGGGTACCGATCAGGCGGCCGTTGTCGGTCAGCGTTGCCGACGTCGCAGCGAGAAGCTGCGCATCTTCGCGGGCGAGCGTCGTCGTTCCACTCGCGTCAGCGCGAGAGATGCCCGCGGCGGACGCAGATCCGAAGCTAACGATCGATCCGTCCTGTACGACCGGCGTCGACAACGATCGCATCCCCGAAAAGATGAATCGGCTCGCACCGCTGACGGGATCGAATCCAACGACGCCGCCGGCACCGCTCAACGTTCCGCCCACGATCATCGAGCCACTCGGGACGAGCGATCCCCAGGACAGGAGCGTCACTGCGATCGGACTGGCCAGCGGTCCCACCCCTTTGCCGTCCGCGAGCGAGGCAGACCAGAAGCCGTGGTTGTCGCCGCCGCCGACGAACCAATACGCGGTGCCGCCGCTGATCGCGGGCGTGGCGACCGAGAAAGCCCCCTGCGCGGGTTTCGCCCACTTCACCGATCCCGTGGCCGGATCGACGGCGACGATCGCCGAATCGCCCTTCAGCGCCGAGATGACGGCGCCGCGCGCCGCAACCACGGCACGGAAGTTCGCTTTGGTCCAGGCGAGCTTCAGTCGCGACGGATCGATCGTCACCGGGACATATCCGGTGTGCCTGGCGTTGCCGCCAAGCGATACCCAATCAGTCGCGCGCGACCAGTCCGACACGCCTCCGGACGCGCCGCCTGTGGAACCGTCAGGCGAGGCGATCATGGGCTTCTCGCCGTTGGAACACGCGGCCGCGAGGCAAAGAAGAGCGAGGATCTTCCAGGTGTGAGGCATGGTCGGAGGGCTGCCGGTCGACAAAAAACGCCGCGGGAGGCCGCGGCGTCGGGACTAAGAAAACTCTCATTGCAAGTCGTGAAATGCCAGACTGGACTTCTATCGCACGACCCTTACCAGCGAGCTCACGTACTGCGCCCCGCCCATGCTCGGCACATCGAGCGCGCTGCGCACGACGATGGGGTCGCGTTTGGTGACCCAGTACATCCCGCGCGTCACGTCGCCCGCGCGCACGGAGACGACCCAGCAGTCGAACTGCCCCGCGGGCACGCGGATGTTGTCCTCGCCGATCACGGCGATGCGCGTCGGCAGCGTCGTCACGCCGTTGAGCGCGACGGAGACGGTCGTCGCCGAATCCTCCCACGCCGTGTGCAGCGGGAGAAGGCGCAGCACCGTCTCGAGCATCGGCGCGTTGATCAGCGAGCCCGGTGGAAGCGCGGCGACGAGCGACTTCCGTCCCGCCGGCGCGCTCGTGCCGCCGAACGCGGTGTCCCCGCGGAATTCGGCGCTCAGGCGCGCGCGTGCGATCGTCGAGCCCCAGTGCACCGGACGCAGCGAGCCGACGTCGGCGATCAGCGAGTCGACCGCGGGCACGGCGTCGCCGATGCGCGACTCGACGAGCAGCCACGACGGAAGGCCGTTGTAGTTCGTCGGCGACACGCTCACCGTGCGCGTGCCGAGCGGCGTGCCGTTGATCTCGTGCTCGAGCACGGTCTGATAGACGAACTGCCCCGGCACGAGGCGCGTCGCGTCGACGCGCGCCGGAGATTGCGCGCGCAATACACTCGCGCCGAGCGCGAGGCCGATCAGTGCAAGAATCCTACGGGCGAGTGCCACAGATGCGATCCAGTTCTTCGAGACCAACGAGGACGTCGCGCGGCTTCGAGCCGTCCGGCGGGCCAAGCACGCCGGCGGAATGCAACTGGTCGATGATACGCGCCGCGCGGCCGTAACCGACCTTGAGGCGCCGCTGGAGCAGTGACGTCGAGCCCTGCTGGTTCTGCACCACGACTTCGGCGGCCTCACGGAACAATTTATCGCGATCCCCGGCATCGGCAGCGCCCTCGCCGTCCCCGGCGCCCGCTTCGAGCGCTTCCTTCGCCCGCACCTGCTCCAGAATGTCCTGCTCGACGTCGAGCGGCTCCTCGAGCATGAGGCCCTGCGCGGCGAGCGCCGCACGCTTCGCGTCGCGCCGCCCTTCGTACCAGTTCATCAGCCGCTCGGTGTCCTCGCTCGACAGGTACGCGCCCTGGAGACGCGACGGCTCCGACTTCCCCGGCGGGATGAACAGCATGTCGCCGTTGCCAAGCAGCATCTCGGCGCCCGCGCCGTCGAGGATCGTGCGGCTGTCGATCTGCGACGCGACACGAAACGCCATTCTGCTCGGGAAATTGGCTTTGATGAGACCGGTGATGACGTTCACCGACGGACGCTGCGTCGCGAGGATGAGGTGGATGCCGATCGCGCGCGCCTTCTGGGCGAGCATGGCGATCGGCGTCTCGACCTCCCCCTGCACCGTCATCATGAGGTCGGCCATCTCGTCGATGATCACGACGATGTACGGGAGGATGCTGCCCTTGTAGACGAGATCCTCGAACGCGACGTCGGGGCGGCGCGGCGTCTTGAGCGGCTGGCCGTCCTGGACGCGCTTGTTGAACTCCTGAATGTTGCGGCAGCCGTTGGCGGCGAGGAGCTCGTAGCGGTCGTTCATCTCGAGCACCGCCCACTTGAGCACCGACGCCGCATCGCGGTTGTCGGTGATGACCTTGTGGCGCAGGTGCGGGAGCGTGTTGTAGACGGAGAGCTCGACCATCTTCGGGTCGACCATCAGGAAGCGCAGGGTCCGCGGCGTGTGGCGGTAGATGAGGCTCGTGATGATCGTGTTCACGGCGACCGACTTGCCCGAGCCGGTGGCGCCGGCGATGAGCAGGTGCGGCATCTTCGCGAGATCGGCGATCACCGGCTTGCCCTCGAGATCCTTCCCGAGGGCGATCGGCAGCGCGGCGCGCGCCGACTGGAACTCGCGATTCTCGACTAATTCGCGAAATGATACTATTTCGCTGATCGGGTTCGGCACCTCGACGCCGACGGCGCCCCGCCCCGGGATCGGCGCGACGACGCGGATCGACGCCGCGCGCATGGCCAGCGCGAGGTCGTTCGACAGATTCGCGAACTGACGGACCTTCACGCCCGGCGCCGGCTCGATCTCGAACTGCGATACCACGGGGCCCGTCGTGCGTCCCACCAGCTCGCCGTCGACCTTGAACGTCCGCAGCGCCTCCATGAGCTTCTGGCCCATGATGTCGAGCTCGCGCTTCACCGCCGAGAGATCCTTCGGCGGCACCTGCGTGAGCAGCTCGGGCGACGGCAGCTCCTCGCCCGAGAGATCGACGAGCTCCGTCGCATCGATCGCCGCGGCGATCTGCGCGTCGTGCGCCGCCGACACCTCGGCCTTCGCCTTCTTCGCCGACTTCTTTCGCTTCGCTTCGACCGGCGGCTCTTCCGCGTCGGCGACGGCGACGTCGCCCGCCATCTCCATGAGCGCGGGGTCGATCGTCGGCATCTCTTCCGGCGGCGGCTCGAGGGCGAGCGCGAGGTCGCCGTCGAACGGGTCGTCGGTCTTCGGCTCGCGCTTCCGGCGCTTCTTCGCCGGCGCCTGCTCGTCGACGAACGGCAGCTCGTCCGCCGCGACCGGCGCCGGACGATGCCCGATCAGCGCGCGGACCGGATTCCAGGCGAGCGTCGCCGCCATCAGCACCGACGCCGCGAGCGCGACGATCACCCAGGCGCCGAACATCCCGAACCAGCTCGCCCACCACTGCGCAATGAGCTCGCCCCACAAGCCCGCGCCGAGGCTGTTCAGACCGGGCGCAGGCTTCGCCAGCGCGAGGCCGAGCGCCACCGGGAGCAGCAGCACCATGCCGGCGAAGAAGATCATCCACGAGCGATCGGTGTCCGACTCGAGGCGGCCGAACAGCCGCAGCGCGTGCACCGCGGGCACCAGCGGAATGAGCACCGCGGCGGGCCAGCCGAAGAACGTCACGAGCGGCTGCGCGAGCCAAGTCCCGACGACGCCGACGCTCCGCTCCACGCTCACCCCCGCGCGCAGCTCGGCGAGAGCGAGCGCGCCGAAGGCGCCGGCGAGAAACACGGCGAACAGCAGCAGCGCGATGCCGAGGATCTCGCGTTTGAGGGTCGAGCCGTTCGCGCTCTTCACGGTGGACATGTCGATCGACGTCATCGAATTATGGTCATTCGGGGCGGCGAAACTGCCGCACCACGAAAGACGCGCGAGCCGCGCCGACGTTTTTTTCAACGCCTGGCGCGGAGCGAATCATCTTTGTGACTACTACCGCTCGCGGTCGGGGCCGAGCTTGGTGATCTGGCGGTCCTGGTACACGGGGATGACCGGGAACGCATCGATCGCCGCGCAGAGGGTCAGGTCCTCGGTGAAGCCGGCAGCGCGCAAGGCGCGTCCGTGCTCCGACGCCTCGAAGAGGCGATCGAGGCTGTCGCCGTACTTGCGGTCGATGAGCGAGCAGGCCTGAGCGGCGTCGTTGATGTCGATGCCGGTGAGCCGCTTCGCGACGTTGGACACGTAGCGGCCCGCGCACGCCGCGTCCTCGAGGGCGAACTGGCGCTCGCGTCCCGCGCAGACGATGGTGATGTCCGCGCCGCCGCGCAGCGCCGTGCGCAGCATCGCCAGCACCGCGGAGTAGTTCGCGTACGACGCGACGATGACGTCGCGCGCGCCGGCGCTGTTGACGATCGCCGGCGTGCCGTTGGTCGTCGTCATCAGGACCGCCTTCCCTTCGACGACTTCGCGGGTGAACTCGCGCGGCGAGTTGCCGAGATCGAAGCCGGGGATCGGCAGCATCTTGCGCTCGCCGGCGAGCAGCACGTCGCGGCGCTCGAACGCCTTCGAGCGCGTGACCGCTTCCTCGGAGGTCTCGAACGGAATCACGGCGCGCGCACCGTTGTGCAGCGCGGCCGCGATCGACGTCGACGCGCGCAGCACGTCGATCACCGCGACGACTCGACCGGCGACGTCCGACGGAGCGAGGGACGCTCCGCCGAACATGACATCGACACGCACCTTAGGCCGGCTCCTTGAACAGATCGGTCTCGCGCTCGAGGAACTTCGTGTCGACCTGGCCCGCGGCGAAGCGCGGGTTCTGCATCACCCGCGCGAGGAACGGGATCGTCGTCGTCACTCCTTCGATGATAAATCCATCGAGGGCAACGTGCATCCTCGCCAGCGCCTCGGCGCGATCGCGTCCCTGACAGATGAGCTTGGCGAGCAGCGAGTCGTAGAACGGCGGGACGGTGTAGCCGTCGTAGACGTGCGTATCGAGACGCACGCCGGGTCCGCCAGGGGGATGGAACGCGAGGATCTTCCCCGGCGACGGCTGGAAGTTGCGCGACGGATCTTCGGCGTTGACGCGCACCTCGATCACGTGTCCGCGCAGCGGCGGCAGCGTGTCGACGCTCAGCTTCTCGCCCGCGGCGACGCGGATCTGCTCCTTCACGAGATCCACGCCCGTGAGCATCTCGGTGACCGGATGCTCGACCTGGATGCGCGTGTTCATCTCCATGAAGTAGTACGAGCCGTCCTCGTCGAGGAGCATCTCGATCGTGCCCGCGCCGACGTAGTCGATCGACTTCGCACCGGCGACGGCGGCGTCGCCCATCTTCTGGCGGAGCTCCGGGGTCATCGCCGGGCTCGGGCTCTCTTCGATCAGCTTCTGATGGCGGCGCTGCACGGAGCAGTCGCGCTCACCGAGATGGATCACCTTGCCGAACTTGTCGCCAAGGATCTGGAACTCGATGTGGCGAGGACGCGCGAGATACTTCTCGACGTAGACCTCGCCGTTGCCGAACGCCGACAGCGCCTCGGAGCGCGCGAGCTGGAACGAGCGCGCGAAGTCGTCGGCGTCCTTGGCGACGCGCATGCCCTTGCCGCCGCCGCCCGCCGCCGCCTTGATGATGACGGGAAAACCGATCGACTTGGCGAACTCGAGCGCCTCGTCGACGTCATCGACGCCGCCCGGCGTGCCCGGCACCACCGGAACACCGACGCTGATCATCTGTTTCCGCGCGGCGGCCTTGTCGCCCATGAGGCGGATCTGGTCGCCCGTCGGGCCGATGAACTCGATCTTCGACGCCGCGCAGATGTCCGCGAACTCGGCGTTCTCGGCGAGAAAGCCGTAGCCGGGATGGATCGCGTCGGCGCCGGTGATCTCGGCGGCGGCGATGA
>CBHWBX010000223.1:0-7234 GCA_966111935.1 uncultured Gemmatimonadaceae bacterium | reverse complement strand
CCCGATCCCCGATCCCCGATCCCCGATCCTCGGTTACTCGTACCTCAACCCATCCACCGGATCCAGCTTTGCCGCCCGCATCGCCGGCAGCATTCCGAACAGCACCCCCGTGACCGCGCTCGCGCCGAGGGCGGCGACGATTGCGAGCGGGGGGACCGAAGCCTGGATCGGGGTGGCTTTGCGAATCAGGACCGCGACCAGCGTGCCGAGGATCAGACCGATCACCGCGCCGATGCCGGTGAGCGTGACTGCCTCGACCAGGAACTGCCAGAGGATGATGCCGCGGGTCGCGCCAAGGGCCTTTCGGACCCCAATCTCACGGGTACGCTCGGTGACCGAGATCATCATGATCGCGACCACGCCGACGCCGCCGACGAGCAGGCCGATCGCCGACAGCACGATCATCACGAGAAAGAACATCCCGAAGATCTTGTTGTACGTCTCGAACAGCTTGTCCTGGGTGATGATCGCGAAGTCGTTGTCGGCGCCGGGACGGAGCCCGTGGCGGGCGCGCATCGTCGCGATCACTTCGTCGGTCGCCTGATCGCGCGTCACGTTGGCGCGCGGGACCACGGCGATGCCGACGTCCGAATACGACGCGTGCAGCGAGCGAACGGCCGACTGGAAGGGGACGATCGCGCGCGGGCGGTTGCCGCCGGAGAGGAAGCTCGCCTGATAGTGGTAGAGGCCGATCACCGTGAACGGCACGCCGGCGATCATCACCTGCTTGTCGAGCGGATCGGAATCGCCGAACAGCTTCGTCGCCATCTCGTCGTTGATGATCACGACCTTCTCGCCGTTCACCTCTTCCGACTCGGTGAAGCTGCGGCCCGGATAGAGGTCGCCGGCGCCGTCGATGATCGTCCAGTCCGATGTGTAGCCGATCACCTGCGTCCCACTGAGCGAGCGGTCCTTGTACCGGACTTCCTTGCTCAGCATGAGCTGCGCGCCCGCCGTGCGGATCGAGGGCAGGGCGCTCAGCGCCTTGTGATCGGCATAGCTGAGCCGGGGATTGTGACGCCACTTGCAGGTGTCGTCGGTCCCGTCGCACGCCTCGAAGGTGATCGGATAGCGGCTGAGGAAGAACGTCGTCGGACCGGCCGACTCGAAGTCCTTGGCGACGCTCTCGTTGATGCCGTGGATCGCCGCCGAGATCACGACGACGACGAACACGCCGACGGCGACGCCGAGAATGGTCAGCGCCGCACGGACGCGATTGGAGCGAATCGACTCGAGGGCGATGCCGACGCCCTCGAAGAGCGCGAAGATCCGGAGCGCGAAGGTGTTCATCACGTCTCCTGCCGCATCGCGGCGATCGGATCGAGCAGCGCCGCGCGACTCGCCGGATAGATCCCCGCGATCACGCCGACGCCCCCGCCCACGCCCACCGCGACGAAGATCGACCAGATCTCCACCGCCGCGGGCAGCGGCGACACCGCGGCGATCAGCTTGGCGAAGCCGATGCCGAGGAGGATGCCGAGGATCGCGCCGAGGACGGCGAGCGTCGCCGACTCGACGAGGAACTGATTCAGGATGTCGCGCCGCCGCGCGCCGATCGCCTTGCGAATGCCGATCTCACGCGTTCGCTCCGACACCGCAACCAGCATGATGTTCATGATCACGATCGCGCCGACGACGAGCCCCACCGTCGGCAGGGCGATGCCGGCGACGACGAGATAGCTCTTCAGCTTGTTCCAGAACTCGAGCGCCGAATCCGACGTCTCGAGCGTGAAGTCGTCCTTCTGCGACGGATGCAGGTGATGGCGCGCGCGCATCACGGCGCGCACTGATTCCATCGCCTCGCGCATCCCGGTTTCCGTCGCGCCCTGCACGATCATCTGGTCGATCACGCCGTGTGGGTTCACCCAGCGGTTGAGCGGGGCCTTGTCCGGCGCGATCACGAACTTGTCCATCGAGATGCCGAACGCGCTCCCCTGTTTCTCGGCGACGCCGATCACCTGGTAGGGAATGCCCTGGATCTTGAGGCTGCGGCCGACCGGCTCGAGGCTCGGGAAGAAGTGATCGGCGACGTCCTGGCCGATCACGACGACGGGAGAGCCGAGCTGATATTCCTGGGGGCTGATGAGACGTCCCTTCGTGACGCCCATCTTCTTGATCGTGAACCAGTCGCCCGACACCGTCGAGCAGTTCACGCGCTTCGGCTTGGAGTAGGGCGACTCGACCTGGAGGTTGTCGCCGCTTTCCACGGCCCACAGCGCCGACGACGGCAGGCCGGCGGCGACCGGCTCGACGTCGGACGCGAGAATGCGGCGGCGGCGGCGCCAGTCACGGCGCTCTTCGTCGGTCACGTCGCCGATGTTGATGTTCGGCCGCTGGCGGAGATTGAACGAGTTGACGGCGATCAGCTTGCCGACGAGATCATCCTGCATGTAGCGGCCCATGCCGCCGACGATCGACACGACCGCGATCAGGAAGGTCACGCCGATCGTCACGCCGATCACGGTGAAGAAGCTCTTGAGCTTCTGCACGCGGATCGTATCCCACGCGATGAGCACTGCTTGAAAAAAGGACATGCGAAGGCGGGAAAAAAAACGGGTCGCGGGTTGGCTCCCCGCGACCCGAACTACGAAATCTAGCGCTGGGGAGTTCCAGCGTACTTAGTGCGAGGCGCCGGTGAGGCCGAGGCGCGCCACGAACTGCTCGCGCGTCTCGTCGGTCGAGATGAGACCGTCGCGAAGAACGACGACCCGGCGTGCGTGCTGCGCGATGTCCGGCTCGTGCGTGACCATCACGACCGTCTGACCCGAGCTCGCGAGCCCTTCGAAAACACGCATGATCTCTTCCGAGGTCTGCGAGTCGAGGTTACCGGTCGGCTCGTCGGCGAGCAGCATCGACGGATCGTTGACCAGCGCGCGGGCGATCGCGACGCGCTGGCGCTGACCGCCGGAGAGCTCGTTCGGACGGTGATCCATGCGGTGATCGAGCTGCACCTTCTCGAGCGCCTGCTTGGCGCGGCGCTTCCGCTCGTCGGCGCTGATGCCGGCGTAGACCAGCGGCAGCTCGACGTTGTGCAGCGCCGTGGCGCGGGGAAGGAGGTTGAACGTCTGGAAGACGAACCCGATCTCCTTGTTCCGCACGCGGGCGAGCGCGTCGTCCGACATCTTCGACACTTCCTGGCCGTTCAGCCAGTACTCGCCGGCATTCGGCGTATCGAGGCAGCCGAGGGTGTTCATGAGCGTCGACTTGCCCGAGCCGGACGGACCCATGATCGCGACGTACTCGTTGCGGCCGATGGCGAGATCGACGCCGCGGAGCGCGCGGACGACTTCGCCGCCCATGTCGTACTCGCGCTTCACGCCGCGCGTGACGATGACCCAGCGCGGATCGGGAGCCTTGCCGAGTGCCGAAACGACTGCCTGCCGCTCGGCAGCGATCTGCTCGAGCGGCGCTTCAAGACTGTGCTGGCCAATGACCGTCTGTTGACTCACGACTTGCTCCCCGTGGTCGGCTTCTTCGCGTCGGCCTTCTGCTCACGTACGAGCGAGCCGTCCTTGAGGTCGCGAATCGCCTGGTAGGTACCCGCAACGATCTTCTCACCGTCCTTCAGACCGCTGAGGATCTCGAAGTGCTTTTCGCCTGCGATACCTACTTTTACGGGGCGGAAGGTCACTTTGTTGTCCGTACCGACGACGAACACGCCTTCGACGTCCTTCTTGCCGATCTCCTTGGCCGGCTTGGCCTTGCCCAGACCCACCGCGGTGTCGCCCTTCGTCAGGGTCTCGTTCTCGCGGACCGTCAGCGCGATGATCGGGACCGACAGGACGGCGTTCCGCTTGTCCGTGATCACCTTGGCCGTGGCCGAGAAGTCCGGGCGGGTGTCCACCGGCGGGTTGAGGAGCTGGATCGTGACCTCGTAATCGACCGCTTGGTCGGTGGTCGCCGTGGCGCCCTTGACCGAGCTGTTCGAGATCTTGGTCACGCGGCCGGTGAAGGTCGTGTCCGGGAAGGCGTCAATCTGGACCTGCGCCGAGTCGCCGACCTTGATCCGCGCGACGTCGGTCTCGTCGACCTTCACGCGCGTCTCGAGGACCGACATGTCGCTGATCGTGAGCAGCGTCGCCGCGTCCTTGTTGAAGGTGCCCGGAACCGCCGTTTCACCCTGCTCGACGGCAACGCGCGTCACGCGACCGGCCATCGGGGCGTAGAGCGTCGTCTTGGCGAGCGAGCTCTTGGCGTCGTCCAGACCGGCCTGCGCCTGATCGACGGCGTGCTTCGCCGACTCCGCCATCGCCGTGTTCACGTCGACCGCCGTACGCAGCTGCTCGAGCTGCTCGTCCGAGACGAGCTGCGCGTTCTGCTTCTTGATCGCCATCGAGCGCTCGTAGCTCTTCTTCGCCTGCTCGAGGTTGGCCTGCGCCTGGGCAAGCTGCGAGCGCGACGAGGCAATCTGGGCTTCCGAGCGCTGGACCGCCGCCTGGTAGTTCGTGGGGTCGATCTGGAGCAGGAACTGGCCGGCGGTGACCATCTGGCCTTCCTTCACGGCCAGCTTGGTGATCTTGCCGCTGACGTCCGAGGCAACGTCCACCTTGGTCTGCGGACGGACCTGACCGCTCGCCGTGACCGAAGCGACGAGATCGCGCTTCTGCACCGGCTCCATGCGGACTTCGACGGCCTTGTTACCGCGCTTCGCGGAGCTCGCGGCGATGAGGGAGCCCAGCCCCACGATCGCGACGATGCCAACGGCCCACTTTGCTCGCTTGCCCATGGTGTGAAAATCTCAGCGGAGGGGACGTCCGACGGCGTTTTCCAACGCGGCGAACGCTTTGTGGTATTCGTAGATGGAGTTCACGCGGTCGATCTGCGCCTTCTCGAACGTACCGCGCGCCGTGGTCACATCGAGGAACGTCTTGGCGCCGACCTTGAAGCTCGCTTCGTTCAGCGCGAGGTCCTCGGCCGCCTTGGCCGCGATCTGCGTCTGGAGCTCCACCGTCTTCGCCTGGGTGACGAGCGTGAGGTACGCCTGCGTTACGTTCGTCGTCAGCGAAAGGTTTCGAGCGCGGACGTCGTTCGCCGCGTTGTCCCGCTGCACGCGCTGCAGCTCGACGTTCTGCTCGCGCTGGAAGTTGTTGAAGATCGGGATCGACACGAACGCGGACACCGAGTACGGGGACTTCTGGAAGCTGAACGGCTTGTTCGAGGCGCGGATCGCGTCCGCCTGCTCGGGCGTGATCACGCCGGCCGGGCAGCCGATCGCCTTGAGGCCGGCGCCGGTGCGGATCGAGTCCTGGACCATGCAGCTGCGACGTCCCGCCGCCGCCTGCGCTTCCGACTGCGCGACGAGCAGATCCGAGTTCGCGAAGCCGTAAGCGTTCGCGCCGTAGCCGGTCGAGAGCGTCAGCGACGGGAGGTAGCTGGTCTTCGCGAGCTTGACGCCCGCGTCAGCCGCGGTGAGTCGCGACTGGCGCGCGAGCAGATCCGGGTTCGCGCGATGCGCGAGCTGGAGCAGCGAGTCGAGCGTGAACGTCGGCTGCGCGACCTGGAAGGTTGTCGTCAGCTTGGCGTCGATGTCCGCGGGAACGCCCATCGTCTCGAACAGGCGGAGCTTGTCGAGGCGCGAGGTGTTGTGTGCGTTCAACGCGTTCACCTGCGCCTGACCGACCGCGACTTCCGCCGAGCGGACGTCGATGATCGTGCCGGCGCCGGCCTGCATCTTCGCGTTCGCCAGGTTGAGCTGCCCCTGCGCGACTTCGACGAGCGTGTCGAGCACCGCGGCGAGCGCTTCGCTCTGGAGCGCGGTGACGTAGTTCTGGGTCACCGTGGCGCGGAGGAACTCGGCGTTGCTCGTGATGTCGGCTTCGGCCGCGGCACGCTGTGCCTTCGCCGCGGTCGGCGCGAACGCCAGACCCGCGTTGATGCTGTAGTTCAGGTTCGCGGCGTAGCGCGAGCTGTAGGAGTCGGAACCGTTGAGCGGCACGCCCTGGACGTACTGCGTACCGCCCTGGGTGTAGCTCGTGCTGAAGCTGCCGTTCGCAGAGGGAAGCAGCGCCCCGTACGCCGAGCGCACCTGCGCTTCGGAGTTTCGCAGGTTGTTCTTGACCTGCTGATAGGTGGGGTTGTTCTTCTGCGCGGTTCCAATCGCTTCGTCGAGCGTCAGCGGCGCGCCGCGCGAAGCGGGAGCCTGGGCGAGCACGAGCTGAGCGGGAAGCGCCAGGAGCGCGAGAAGGCTCGTTGAACGCATGGGCGGGAAATCCTTGTGATGGAGTCTGCGGGGATTACGGCGGGGGCACGACGCGGGTTTCACCGTCGTGTCAGCTAAGACAACTGGAATAACAAACTCGGTGTCAAACCCGCGCCAGGGTTTGTTTTCGGGGACGCGGGTGCGGGTTTGGGGAGGGACGCGCGCAGTGCGAGATTGGAGCTATCTCGGCAGCTCTTCCCGGACTGCTTTGATCCCCGCAGATGGGATCTCGACCTGGAGGAGGCGACCCATCGAGTCGACCCAGAAGTCGCGGACGGCGGAGCCGTTCGCGAGCGAGTAGTGGGTGCCCGTGACCTGCTTGCCGGCGATCGTCACCGGCTCGAGCCCCAGCGCGTTGAGCGTCACCGAAGCCCCGCGCGAGGCGTGGGGGCGGATGATCTGCATCGCTCCAGTCCGTTTGCCGAGCGCCAGGAAATACGTCTGATGGAGGAGGTCGTCGTCCAGGATCAGGCTCGTGCCGGAAACAATTGGATATTCCCGCGTCGATTCGTCGCCGCGCGGCAGCTGGGAGCGCGCCGTGAGCCGGCCGGACCGGGTCACCGCCAGGATGCTCATCGTCTGCGTCCCGTTATCGCGGACGTCGAGCTTGTAGTCGATCGGTGTGCCGAGGGTATCCGTCGTGAGCGCGGACGTCACCCGATGCGCCCCGGCGTTCACCTGGCCGGTGGCGAGGATCGTCCCGTTGTCGATCCGGATCCGGAAGCTTTCCGTCTGGGCCGGAGCGCCGGGGCGGGTGACGAGGAAGGTCCCCTCGTCAACGATGCGACCCTGGGCGGCAAGGGACGTGGCTCCGCTCACGATGAGCGCAGCCGAGCTGAGCAGCCGACGGGTGGTAGGCATGGGGTAATGATACCCGGTTGCGCTGCCCGGGTTCAGCTTTCCTTGGAGGGGGCGATGAAGATCCGGTCCCGGACCTTGGTATAGATCCGTTCGTAGATCGCCCGGCCCTTCTCGGCGGTCGCCAGGGAGGGCCGGCCGATCAAGCCGGGGGTCAAAAAACGGACCGTTTGCCAA
>CBHWBX010000222.1:0-7240 GCA_966111935.1 uncultured Gemmatimonadaceae bacterium | reverse complement strand
TCCGCCTCTTCGATTTCTCTTGTTGAACATCTGAACCGGATCGAGCCGTCCACGCGGCTTCGTGAGTTTCGGTCCTTCGTTCGCGGGCTTCGGCAGTTTCTCACTCGCTCCGAAGAGCTTCCGTGGGATCGAGGAGCGTCGCGCGGCGTGCGGGGAGGAACGCGGCGAACAGTGCGACGCCAAAGAGGAATGCGGCGACGGCGGCGAACAGGGGGGCGTTGTAGACGTCCCAGCCGTCCGAGAGCTGTCCGATGAGCATTACCCCATACTTCGTGAAGTACAGGCCGAGCGCGATGCCCGAGAGCGCGATCACGAGACTCTCTCGGAGGACGGCGCGCAGGATGTCACGCGCCGTCGCGCCAAGCGCGATGCGCACGCCGAGCTCGCGGCGACGCTCGGCGACCGAGTGTGCGACGACGCCGTAGACGCCGAAGGCGGCGAGGCCGAGGGCGAGTGCGGCGAACGTCGTGAAGAGTCTCGCCATGAACTGCCGGCTCATTCGGAGCTTCGTGACGCCCATGAACGACTCCATGGTCATGGCGCTCGGAATTCCGCCGGCGCGCATCGCCATGGCGATGGGCAGCGGGTCGCCGATTGCGCGGACCGTCGCCCTGGCGACAAACCCTCTGCCACCGGCGACGGCAACCGTGTCGTGCATGGAAGGCAAATAGAGCAGCTGGCCGATCGTCCCGCTCAGAAGCCGCTGCGCGTCGGCGGGCTTCGCCTTTCCGCTTTGATCGACGTCGCTGAAGACGCCGACGACGCGCACGAAGGGGCGCGTCGAGCGCGCGTCGCCGAGCTTGATCAGTGCGCCGACGGGGCTGGTATTCGGCCAGAGCTTTCGCGCCGTGATTTCATCGACGAGGATTGCCGGAACGTCACGCTCGCCGTCCATGAAATCGCGGCCGTCGATGATGGCGAGGCGCCGTGCGCGAACGTAGTTCGGCGTCACCTGACGATAGCCGTAGCCGACGACCTTGAGCTCGCGCGCGCCGCTCGAGTCGGCGAGTGTGACGGCGGAGCCCTCGAAGTCGCCGCCGACGTCGATCGATACCTGCTCGACGTTGCGCAGTCCGCCCAGCCGCTGCTGGATGCCGGCGAGAACTTCGGGCAGCGGCTTCCTTGCGTATTCGTCGCGCTTGGGCGCGAACGCACCGGTCGCGAGATGACTGATGTCCATCCCGGGCCACCATCTCGTCTCGATCGCGAGCGCGCCGCGGACCGTGACGACCGATTCGCTGAGCAACGCGAGTGCGAGGGCCATCTCGAGCGCGACGAGGTAGCCGTACTGCCGGCGGTTCGATCGCGATGCACCCGTGCCGTGTCCCTGCTTGAGCATCTCGTTCGGATCGACGCGCGAGACCCTGATCGCCGGCAGCACGCCGACGATCACGATGCACGCGACGGTCGCAGCCAGCGCGAACACGACGACGCGCCAGCTGATCTGCGGCTCGACGATGTACTCCGCGACGGCGGGCGGAATCGAGGCGTGCATGAGCGACGCGCTCCAGAGCGTCGCGACGAGGCCGAGCACGAGCCCCGCGCCCGCGAGGAGCACGCTTTCGGTGAGCAGGTGCCGAATGATGCGTCCGCGGGTCGCGCCGAGCGCGGTGCGCAGAGCGATCTCGCGTCCACGCGCGATGCCGCGCGCGAGCTGCATGTTGGCGACGTTCGCGCAGGCGACGAGCAGCACGGCGACGACGGTGATGATGAGCGCGCGGTGCAGCGACTTGAGCGCGAGGTCTTCCTTCGTTGGTCCGGCGACGCGAAAGGCGTCGTCGACCAGGGGATCGCCGGCCAGTGCGGAAAGCCGCATGCTCACGTTGCGGAGCTCGGTCTCGAACTGCGGCCGTGTGACGCCGGGACGCACGCGCACCACCCACGACGTGCCGGCGATCAGCGGCCGGTGCGCGGCATCGACGAGCGTCCATGCGCGCGCCACACTGTTCGGAAAATCCGCGTAGCGCGACAACACGCCGACGACGACGAACGACGTGTCGCCGCGCATGACGAGGGAGCCGAGCGCCTGGGTGCCGGGGCCGAAGAGCTGCCTGGACGTTTGCTCGTGCAGCAGGATCGGGCGCGGCACCGCGTTCTCGTCGCCGGGAACGAACCAGCGGCCGGCGGCGAGCTTCGGGCCCATGAGCGGCATGTAGTCGATGCTCACCGCGGCGACCGGTGCCTCGACGTAGGTCGTGCCGACAGAGAGCGCGGAACTCCGCATCTCCGAGATCGGATCGCTCCACGCGATCGCCTCGACCGACGGCGCGCCGAGCCGGATCAGCGAGTCGCGAATCGCCGGCGCGACGTGGCGCTTGTAGTCGCCGAAGAAGCGCATCTTGTAGACACGCTCAGGCTCCCGAATGTCGACACGCGGATGAATGAGCGCGTCAAGCACCGCGTACATCGTCGTGTTCAGCGAGATGGCGAGCGCGAGCGACGCGATCACCACCAGCGAAAATCCGGGCTGCTTGCGCAAGGTGCGCGCGGCGACGCGAAGATCGTCGAAGCTCATCGGTCTCGGAGTGACGTGGCGGGCCGATTATATCACTATTCTAAACAATTGGCGAGGACTGTTTGTGACGTGCGTCTCCTCGCGCTCGCTTCGGCAGAAGTTCGGCTCGCGCTGCGGGTGATCACGGTCACGCTCAGGCAAATCCACTCCTTCAATCACCCGCGGCGACGGCTATATTTTCGGCATGCGAGTGCTGTGCGTGGCGCGCCACCAGTTCCTCAGTGAGCATCTCTGCCGATTCTTCGAAGGAATCGGCGTCGCGACGACACCGTGCGTCGGTACGCGCGAGGTGACGAGCCTCGTGCACGCGCACGAGCCGGACGTCGTCATCTGCGACTATGATCTGCTCGCGACGATGCCGCTCGACGAGTGGGAGCGCGATCCGGCGCTCAAGGGGCTACCCGTGCTCGCGGTGAGTCTGACGCGCCACCCCGGCGAAGCGCACCTCATGGACGTCAACGGCATCGCCGGATTCCTCTATCTGCCGACCCTCGAGCCGGCGGACGCCCAGCGTCTGCTCGCCGGCCTGCGTCGGGATCGACACGGGGTGACGGCGCCCCAACCGCTTTCGTGGCCCGGGACGACGTCGTCAGTCGCTCAGCTTCGCTGAGCACCGGCGAGTATCTCGCTCCGGAAGACGGCGAAGCGCTGCGCGTTCTCGCGCGACGACTCGCCGCCGAGACGGACACCGAGGGCCTCCTCGAGATCCTCTGCAGCGCCGGCGCGGCGCAGTGCGGCGCGAACGGCGCCGCGGTGCTCAAGGCCGTCGCCAACGAGGGCGAGGTCATCGCCGCGATCGGGCCGCTCACGGCCGCGCGCCATCGCCGCTTCGCGCTCCCCGGATCGCTCGCGCGCGAGGTGATCCGCACGCGCGACGTCGTCGCGGTCGAGCACTTCAGCAGGTCGCAGCGGCCGTTGATGCAGATCGCGCCCGGCCTGAACGTCGGCCCGATGCTGCTCGGCCCACTGATCGCGCACGACAACATCCTCGGCGTCATCGCGGTGACGCGCGACGACGACGCGCCGCCGTTCACGCCGCGCGAGATTCACCGGCTGCGCGCGATCTCGGACTATGCGGCGCTCGCGCTCTGGAAGTCGGAGCTGCTCGATCGCGCGCAGGCGGCCGATCGCGCCAAGAGCCGCTTCCTCGCGACGGTGTCGCACGAGCTGCGCACGCCGCTCACCGCGCTCGCCGGCTATGAAGAGCTGCTTGCCGACCAGGTGATCGGTCCGATGACCGACGTGCAGCTCGACGTCCTCGAGCGCATGCGCTCGGTCACGAACCATCTGGCCGCGGTGATCGAGGAAGTGCTCGCCTTCTCGTCGCTCGACGAGGGACGCGAGACGGTGCGGCCGACCGATTTCCTCGCCGCCGATCTGGTGCGCGCGACGGCCGCGGTGATCGAGCCGCTCGCTCGCCAGAAGGAGCTCGCGTTCCGCGTCACGCTGCCGACCGCGCCGATCCGGATGACCAGCGACGTCGACAAGATTCGGCAGATCCTCGTGAACCTCGCCGGCAACGCCGTGAAGTTCACCGATCGCGGCGAGGTCGAGCTCGTGCTGCACCGGGGCGACGGTGAGGTTTTTATCGACGTGGTCGATACCGGGATCGGCATCGAAGCCGTCGACATCGCCCGCTTGTTCCGGCCGTTTGCTCAGCTCGACACGACACTGACGCGCCGCCATGGCGGCACAGGCCTCGGATTGTACGTCGCCCGGGGGCTCGCCGAGCTCCTTGGAGGACGCATCGAGGTACGGTCGGAAGTCGGTAAGGGATCGTGCTTTACGCTGATCCTGCCAGCGGATTGACGAGGCTGTCCGTTTTTTAGGATAGCGCCTGAAAACCCTCCCGCCAGCACTCATTAGATTCTCAGGTATGTCGCCCAACCTCCCCATCACGAGCGTCTTCAACGACGGCTACGTCGCCGAGGCATACGAAGCCTTCAAGCGCGACCCCTCGTCGGTCGACGAATCGTGGCGCCAATTCTTCAATTTTGCCGCTCAGCTCGCGGGCACTGGCCCGACGACCGGCGGCATCGATGCGTCCCTCCTCCGCAAGGCAGCCGCGGCGGCGTCGCTCATCGGCGCGATTCAGCGCCATGGCCACCTCGCGGTGCAGATCGATCCGCTCGGCACGCCCCCGTCGGGCGCGGCGGAGCTCAAGCCGGAGTTCCACGGCATCACCGAAGCGGACCTCGCGCAGATTCCGGCGACGGCGCTCGGTTATGACAAGGGCACGGCGGCGGACGTCGTGCAGCGCATGCGCGACCTCTACTGCGGCGCGCTCGCCTACGAGTTCGAGCATCTGAATGCCGATGCCGAGCGCGCCTGGTTCCGCGAGACGATCGAGTCGGGCGCGGCGACCACGCCGCTCACCGACAGCGAGAAGAAGGCGCTCCTCCAGCGTCTCACCGAAGTCGACGGTCTCGAGCGCTTCCTCGGCCTCGCCTACGTGAGCGTGAAGCGCTTCTCGATCGAAGGCGTCGACGCGCTCGTGCCGATGATCGACGAAGCGATCAGCCGCGGGGCGCAGGTCGGCGCGAAGCAGGTCGTGATCGGCATGGCGCACCGCGGACGCCTGAACGTGCTCACGCACGTGATGGGCAAGCCGTATCGCGCGCTGCTCGAGGAGTTCGAGGGACATCATCCCGCGACGAACGCCGAGAGCGACACGGGCGACGTGAAGTATCACAAGGGCTATCGCGGCACGCGCGACGTCCCGGGCGCGGGCCCGGTGGCGGTCGAGCTGGTGCCGAACCCGAGCCATCTCGAAGTCGTGAATCCGGTCGTTGCCGGCGTCGCGCGCGCGCGCCAGCGTGTGAAGGGCGGCTCGCCGAATCAGCGCGACGAAGCGACGGTCCTGCCGATCGTCGTGCACGGCGATGCGTCGTTCCCGGGTGAAGGCGTCGTGACCGAGACGATGAACATGGCGATGCTGCGCGGCTATCGCGTCGGCGGCACGCTGCACATCATCGCGAACAACCAGGTCGGCTTCACGACCGATCCGATCGATTCGCGCTCGACGCACTACGCGAGCGATCCGGCGAAGGGCTTCGACGTGCCGATCGTGCACGTCAATGCCGACGACGCCGAAGCGTGCATGCAGGCGGTGCGTCTCGCGATCGCGTATCGCCAGCGCTTCCACAAGGACTTCGTCGTCGATCTCGTCGGCTATCGCCGCCACGGTCACAACGAGGCCGACCAGCCGGCGTTCACGCAGCCGATGATGTACAAGATCATCGAAGAGCATCCGACGCCGCGCGAAGTGTTCGGCGCGCGTCTGGTGCGCGAGCGCAAGGTGACCGAAGACGAGGTGCAGTCGCTCGACAAGGCGCAGGGCGCGAAGCTCAAGCAGATCTACGACGAGATGAAGGCGTCGGGCCACGCCGACACGAAGTCGGATGCGGCTCCCGCCGCGCCGGTGAACGCGTCGCCGGAGACGGCGGTGCGCGCCGAGAAGCGCGTCGCGCGCAAAGAGCAGCTTCTCAGCTGGCCGAGCACGTTCAAGCTCCATCCGACGATGGCGCGCACGCTGCCGCGTCGTCGCGATGCGATCAACACCGGCGCGATCGACTGGGGTCACGCGGAAGCGCTGGCCTTCGGCTCGCTGCTCGCCGACGGCGTGAGCGTGCGCATCACCGGCCAGGACGCCGAGCGCGGCACGTTCTCGCATCGCCAGGCGGTGCTGCACGACGTGAACACCGGTGAGACGTTCACCCCGCTCGCGAATCTGCCGCAGGCCGAGGGCGCGTTCGAGGTCTACAACAGCCCGCTGTCGGAAACGGCGGTGATGGGCTTCGAGTACGGCTTCAGCGTCGCGGCCCCGGAAGAGCTGGTGATCTGGGAAGCGCAGTACGGCGACTTCGCGAACGTCGCGCAGCCGATCGTGGATCAGTTCATCTCGGCGGGGCGCGCGAAGTGGCGTCAGGAGTCGGGACTCGTGCTGGCGCTGCCGCACGGGTACGAGGGCCAGGGTCCGGAGCACTCGAGCGCGCGTCTCGAGCGGTATCTCCAGCTCGCGGCTGAGGACAACATGGTCGTCGCGTATCCGTCGACGCCGGCGCAGTACTTCCACATCCTGCGTCGCCAGGCCGCGCGCCGTCCGCTGCGTCCGCTCGTGCTGATGCAGCCGAAGTCGCTGCTGCGTCTGCGCGAAGCGACGTCGAAGCTCGAGGACTTCACGTCGGGCACCTTCCAGGCGGTGATCGACGATCCGGCGATGACGGAGAAGCGCGAGCAGGTCCAGCGTCTCGTCTTCTGCACGGGCAAGATGTACTACGATCTCGTCGCCGCCGCGGATCGTCCGCAGAACGTCGCGATCGTGCGCGTCGAGGAGCTGGCGCCGTGGCCGCGCGAGATCGGCGAGCTCGTCGACCAGTATCCGAACGTCGAGGAAGTGGTCTGGGCGCAGGAAGAGCCGAAGAACATGGGCGCGTGGACGTACGTCCAGCCGCGTCTCCGTGCGTCGATCGGCACCGTGACGACGCTGAAGTACGTCGGTCGTCCGGAGCGCTCGAGCCCGGCCGAAGGATACAAGGCTTCGCACGACGTCGAGCAGGCGCGCATCGTCAAGGATGCGCTGACCTACGCGCCGGCGACGTCGAAGAAGAAGGCGGCGAAGGTTTGATCCGGCGCGCGCTTTCCGCGCTCCTCGTCCTGCACACGGCTGTGGCGGGGGGGAGCCGGGGAGAGCAACGGCGGGGCCGCGGTGGTGGGGGTCGGCGC
>CBHWBX010000221.1:0-7263 GCA_966111935.1 uncultured Gemmatimonadaceae bacterium | reverse complement strand
GGAGCTGCCAGAGCGCCTGGCCGAGCTTCTCCTCGCGCGGGAAGAAGCGGATCGCTTCGTCGATCGTGAGGTCGAGGACCTCGTAGATGTTCTTGTTGTGCACGCGCACGTCGAGCACCGCCGGCTTGAACCGCTTGCCCCCGCAGTCGTCGCACGGCACGTACACGTCGGCCATGAACACCATCTCGACTTCCAGATAGCCCGCACCCTCGCACGTCTCGCAGCGGCCGCCGGCGACGTTGAAGCTGAACGTGCTCGGCGTGTACTTCCGCTCGCGCGCCAGCGGCGCGTCGGCGAAGATGCGGCGGATCTCGTCGTACGCCTTCACGTAGGTGACGGGATTCGAGCGCGGCGACTTGCCGATCGGGCTCTGGTCGATCACGACGATGTCGTCGAGCGCCTCGAAGCCGGTCAGCGTCTCGTACGCGCCGACGACCTCGCCGAGGTGCTGCTTGGCGCTGTGCTCCCCGTGAAGCTTCGTCTCGAGCGCGCGCGAGAGCACGTCGTGTATGAGAGTGCTCTTTCCAGAACCGGAAACACCGGTCACCGCCGTGACGGCGCCGAGCGGGATTTTGATGTCCACGCCCTTGAGGTTGTGCTCACTCGCGCCCGTCAGGGTGAGCCACCGCGGCCCGACGCGCCGCCGCTCGGCCGGCACGGGGATCTCGCGCTCGCCGGTCATGTACGCACCCGTGAGCGGGCTCTCGGCAATCCGTGAGATCGGCCCGTTGAACACGAGCTGGCCGCCCTTCTCGCCGCTCGCCGGCCCGAGCTCCACCATGTGGTCGGCGGCGCGGATCGCGTCCGGATCGTGCTCGACGACGAGCACCGTGTTGCCGGTGTCGCGCAGGCGGTGCAGGAGCCGCAGCAGCCGGTCCATGTCGCGCGAGTGCAGCCCGATCGACGGCTCGTCGAGCACGTAGAGTGTGTCGACGAGCTGCGAGCCGAGCGAGTTCGCGAGCCCGATGCGCTGCGCTTCGCCGCCGGACAGCGTGCGCGTCGCGCGATTCATCGTCAGGTAGTTGAGCCCGACGTCGCAGAGGAACTGCACGCGGTCGCGCGCTTCCTTGAGCACGTGCGACGCGATCTCGCGCTCGAACGGCGTGAGCTCGAGCGACGACAGCCAGGAGAGCAGCGCGTCGACCGGCAGCTCGGCGACTTCGGCGATGTTGCGGCCGGCGATCTTCACCTGGAGCGATTCCGGCTGGAGCTTCGTGCCGTGGCACTCCGGGCACTCCTGCGCCGTCTGATACTGCCGCAGGAAGACGCGGATGTACTGCTTGTACTTCTTCTCCTCGAGCTCGACGAGGAAGGGGAAGATGCCCTTGTAGCCCTTCGCCTTGCCGTGCAGGAGCTTCTCGCGCGCCGTCTTCGAGAGCTTCTCCCACGGCGTGTCCATCGGGATCGCTTCCTTCTTCGCGAACTCGGCGAGCGCGCGGCGCTTGTTCTCGTAGCGCGGCATCGTCCATGGATGGATCGCGCCGTCGCGCAGCGTGCGCGACGCGTAGGGGACGATCAGCGACTCGTCGTACTCGAGCGTCGCGCCGAAGCCGTTGCAGCGCGAGCAGGCGCCGCGCGGGCTGTTGAACGAGAAGAGCTGCGGGGTCGGGGCGGGCGCGCGCGTGCCGTCGTTGGCGCACTCGAAGCGCTCGGTGAAGCGCACGCTCCGCGTCTTGCCGTGCGTGACGCGCGGGATCTCGACGTCCTCGGTGAAGAGGATGATGCAGTCGCCGTCGCCCTCGCGGAACGCGGTGCCGACGGCTTCCGGCAGACGTCCGCGCGCCTCGTCGCCGACGGCGAGGCGGTCGACGACGACGAGCACCTGCTTCGCGAAGGTGACGTCGATGTGCTCAGTGAGGAGATCGTCGAGATGCTTCACCGCGCCGTCGACGACGACGCGCACGAAGCCCTGCGCGCGCAGATTGTCGACGATCACCTCGTGCGTCACTTCCTCGGAGCGCAGGAGCGGGAAGGTCACGTAGAAGCGCGTGCCGCTCGCGAGCGAGAGCACCGTGTCGGTCACCGACTGCACGGTATCCGGCTTCATCTCGCGACCGCACTTCGGGCAGTAGGTGCGCCCGATGCGCGCCCAGAGCAGGCGCAGATAATCGTAGATCTCCGTCGCCGTGCCGACGGTGGAGCGCGACGTCTTCGTCGGGTTCTTCTGCTCGATCGCGACGGCCGGCGACAGCCCTTCGATCAGAGCGACGTCCGGCTTCTCCATCCGCTCGAGGAACTGTCGCGCGTACGCGGACAGCGACTCGACGTACCGCCGCTGGCCTTCGGCGTAGATCGTGTCGAAGGCGAGGGAGGATTTGCCCGACCCGGACGGCCCGGTGATGACCGTGAACGCCCGGCGGGGGATCTCGAGGTCGAAGCCCTTGAGGTTATGCTGCCGCGCACCGCGGACGATGATCTTGTCCTTCACAGGGCTAAATGTAGGGACGCGCAGTGCCCGAAAAAATGGCGAAGGCCGTCAGTCTTTGCGCCGGCCGCGGATCAATCGGCCGATCCCCAGGACGACGAGCGCGCCGAAGGTCGCGATGGCGATCGACCGGAGATCGAGGTCGCCGGCGTCGACCTTTCCCCAGCCGACCTCGGTCCCGATCAGTCCGCCGAGAAAGGCGCCGACGACGCCGAGGACGATCGTGAAGATGCAGCCGGCCGGGTCGCGGCCGGGCATCAGGAACTTGGCGAGCGAGCCCGCGATCAGACCGAGAACGATCCAGAAGAGCCAGAGCGGCATGTGCTGATACTAACGGCGAAGCGGGAAGCGTGGATTCAACCACGCTTCCCGCTGTCGAGTCTCCGTCCGCTCGAACGCGATCAGAGATTCGTCGTCGTGCGGCCGCGCGTCGACGCGCGGTAGATCCACAGCAGGAGCAGGGCGCCGACGATCGCGAGGAGAATGCTCCAGAGCGAGAAGCCGTTCAAACCCGAGCCCGTGATGAGGTTTCCGAGGAACCCACCCAAGAACGCGCCAACGATGCCAATCAGAATCGTGACGACGATGCCACCAGGATCCTTACCCGGCATGATCGCCTTCGCGATCGCACCCGCGATCAAGCCAAGAACGATCCATGCGACGATACCCATACAATGCCTCCGCAAAGGGGGTCAGCTTGCGCAGGGATCCTAGGCAACCGTTGTACCAGCCACGACAAATCACGCCGAATAGCGTGAACCCGTACGACTAACTTCATACATGCACGACGAAGACGTTCTCGGCAAAGCCTACGATTCGCGGTTGATGCGCCGGCTGTCGGTGTACATCAAGCCCTACGGCTGGCTCGTCGCATCCGCGCTCGGCTGCCTGATGCTCGACGGGTTGATGCAGCTCGTCGGGCCCTTGATGACGCAGCGGGTCATCGACGTCGCGCTGCCGGCACGCGACATCGCGCTCGTCTGGCGCTCGGCGACGATCTTCGCCGTCTCGCTGGTCATCGCCTTCGCCTGCCAGTACGGCGAGACGATGCTCACCGGGCTCCTCGGCCAGCGCGTGATGCGCGACCTCCGCCGCGACATCTTCACGCACGTGCAGCGGCTGCCGGTGGTCTTCTTCGACCGGAATCCCGTCGGCCGGTTGGTGACGCGCGTCACCTCCGACGTCGAGTCGCTGAACGAGCTGTTCACGAGCGGCGTCGTCGCCGGGCTGGGCGACCTGTTCACGCTGCTCGCGATCAGCGTGATGATGATCGTGACGGACTGGAGGCTCGCGCTCGCGTCGTTCGCGGTGATCCCGTTCGTCGTGCTCGTGTCACATCTGTTCCAGCGCAAGGTGCGCACGTCGTATCGCGAGATCCGCACGCGCCTGGCGCGCATCAACGCGTATCTCCAGGAGCGCATCAGCGGGATGCGCATCGTCCAGCTCTTCGGCCGCGAAGCGGACGAGCGCGCGCGGTTCGACGCGCTGAACAAGGAGCACCGCGACGCCAACCTGACGTCGATCACGTATTACGCGCTCTACTTTCCGGCGATCGAAGTGCTGACGACCGTCGCGCTGGCGAGCCTGATCGTCACCGGCGCGCACCGCGTCGAGATCGGCAGCCTCACCGTCGGCACCGTCGCCGCCTTTCTCCAGCTCGTGCGCCGCTTCTTCCAGCCACTCCAGGATCTGTCGGACAAGTTCAACACGCTGCAGCAAGCGATGGCGGCGAGTGAGCGGGTGTTTGCGTTGCTGGATGAACCGGAAGCGGGTCGGGGATCGGGGGGCGCCGATCGGGCGCGTGCCTTAACGTCCCGATACCCGAATCGCGATCCCCGATCCAACACCCCAGGCGGGCCGGGGGAATTTGAGGACGTCTGGGTAGCATACGATCTCGGCCATGTTGCCCGCGAGACAGGCCAGTCCGCGTCGCCGGAGTGGGTGCTGCGCGGCGTGAGCTTTAAAGTCGAGCCGGGCCGAACCCTCGCGCTGGTCGGGCACACCGGGGCGGGGAAGACGACGATCATCAACCTGCTGCTCCGGTTCTACGATCCGCAGCGCGGTCGGATCCTCGTCGACGGCGTGGACGTTCGCGAGATCCCGCTCGACGAGCTGCGCGCGCTGATCGGCTACGTGCAGCAGGACATCTTCCTCTTTGCCGGCGACGTGTTGACGAACATTCGGTTGTCGAATCCGATCGGCGACGACGAGGTGGCGGCGGCCGCGGCACGGGTCGGCGCCGACCGGATCATCCGGCGTCTGCCGAACGGCTATCAGCAGGTGCTCGGCGAGCGCGGGGCGTCGATCAGCGTGGGCGAGCGGCAACTGCTCTCGTTCGCGCGCGCGATCGCGGCCGATCCGGCGCTGCTGGTGCTCGACGAAGCGACGAGCGCCGTGGACAGCGAGATCGAGGCGGAGATCCACCGCGCCCTCGAGGAGCTGATGCGCGGCCGGACGACGATCGCCGTCGCGCACCGACTGAGCACGATCGTGGATTCCGACGAGATCCTCGTCCTGCACCACGGCACGGTCCGCGAGCGCGGGACGCATCGCGAGCTCCTGATGAAGCGCGGACTGTACGAGCGTCTGTATCGACTCCAGGCTGGTGCCGTCCGCGACGCGCTCGAGAGCGGCGCGCCGATCGCGCGCAATGCCTCGGCGGCGGGCTCATGACGCTTGCCACGCCAAGGGGCGATGCGGTAGTTTCTGCCGAAGTGTCTCCGATCCCCGACGCCGGCGCCGTGGGCCCTTGCAGCGCCGGATTTTCCGTTTCCCGACCGACGCGCTGACCCCATCGAGATGCCGGTCATCAAGGTCAACGATCAGCAGTTTTCGCTGCGCCCTGGCCCGAATCGGCTCGGGGCCGGCGACGGCGTCGACGTGACCGTGGTGGAGAACGAAACACTTGGCGTCCAGGCGATCGTCGAGGTCGCGCTGGACAGCGCGGTGATTCGCCGCGCCGGGGAAGGTGCCGTCCGCGTGAACGGCGTCCCGCTCGACGATCCAACGCCGCTGATCCACGGCGATCGCGTCGAGATCGGCGGCCGTGAGATCTACTTCACCGACGACACCAAGTCCGGTGCGACGCAGTACGTCTCGGCCTCGGACATCGCCGACCTTGCCGCGAAGCGTTCGGGGCCGGCGCGCGCGACTGCCGCCACCGGCGGCCGATTGGTCTCGCTCGTCGACGGAAAGGAATACGCGATTCCCAGCGACGGCATCACGATCGGCCGCGACGCGGCCTCGGGGGTCGTCGTCGCGCAGAACGAAGTGTCGCGCAAGCACGCCGAAGTCACGCCCGTCGAGAGCGGATATCAGCTGCGCGACCACAGCGCGAATGGTGTCTACCTGAACGGCGTGCGCATCACCGCGCCGACGATCCTGTCGCGCGCCGACGTGCTGCGCATTGGATCGGAAGAGTTCCGGTTCTACGCCGACCTTCCGGCACCGGCCAAGCCCGTCGCGCCGCCGGCCGTGGCGTCGGCGGCCATTGCGCCATCGCCGGTGTCGTCGCCCGAGCCGTCTGTCCCCGAGCCCACTGCACCCGCCGTCGAAGCGCCGCCCGTCGATGCGCGTCCGGTGCTCGCGGTGCTCCAGGTGACGAACGAGGGCCCGACCAAGGGCACCGAGTACCCCATTCACGTGCCGCTCGCCCACATCGGTCGCGGAGCGCACAACGACGTAGTCATCCCCAACGACAGCGTATCCGAGACGCACGCCAAGCTTCAGCGGCGTGACGACGGCTGGTACGTCGTCGACGTGGGATCGATGAACGGAACCTACGTTGCCGGACAGCGGATCACCGCGGAGCGTCGTCTCGACGGCGCGCCCGATCTGCGGTTCGGCGGTGTGAAAGTGGTGTTCAGGCCGCAGGACCAGGCGGCCGATACCAACAAGGGAACGCGCGCCCTCGCCGGCGTCGATCGGAGCAAGGCCCGTCCGACGTCGGCCGCGGCGGCGCCGCAGCAGGTGGCGCCGGTGGCCGAGCCGGAAGCGCGTTCCGGGTTGCCCGGGTGGGTTTGGGGTGTCGTCGTGCTCGCCATCGGGGCGGCCGTCGCTTTCTTCTTGATGAATCGCTAATGGTGCGTCTGCTTCACGCCGCCCGGACCGACGTCGGAATGATCCGGTCGGGGAACGAAGACAATTTCGCCGTCAATGCGTCGGGCGACCGTGGTCTGTTCATCGTCGCCGACGGCATGGGCGGACACGCGGCAGGCGAGGTGGCGAGCGAGATGGCCGTCCAGACCGTGGAGCGCGAGCTCCAGGGTGTGCGCGATCTCGACGACAGATCCACCGCCGACAAGCTGACGGATGCGCTGAAGAAGGCGAACCGGAACATCCACGACCGGACGATCACCGAAGTCGACAAGCAGGGGATGGGCACCACGGCCTCGGTGCTCATGCTCGCGCCGATGCGCTATCTGATCGGACAGGTCGGCGACTCGCGGGTCTATCTCCTGCGCGACGGCGCGCTCCAGCAGCTCACGAAGGACCACTCCTACGTCCAGGAGCAGGTCGACGCGGGCTTTCTGACGCCGGAGCAGGCGCGCTACCACCCCTACAGCAACGTCATCACGCGCTGCGTGGGTGCGAGCCCGGAAGTCGAGCCCGACATCTACTCGGGCGAGGTGCGCATCGGCGACCTGTTCCTCGTCGCCAGCGACGGCCTCACCGGCATGGTCGACGACCGGCGCCTCCAGATGCTGCTGATGTCGCGGGCGGAGCCCGAGCGGAAGGTCCACTCGCTGATCGCCGAGGCGAATGCCCGCGGTGGCCTGGACAACATCACGGCGATCGTCGTGCAGGTCGTGGCGGCGGACGATACCCCGACGGCGACG
>CBHWBX010000220.1:0-7269 GCA_966111935.1 uncultured Gemmatimonadaceae bacterium | reverse complement strand
AGCACGCGGAAGTCCCCGCGCACGAGCGCGGGCTGCAGCATGTTCGCGGCGTCCAGCGCCGTCCCGATCGCGGTGCCCTGGCCGATCAGATTGTGCAGCTCGTCGATGAAGAGGATGACGTCGGCCGCGGCGGTCGTCTCGGCGACGATGGCGCGGATACGCTCCTCGTACTGGCCACGATAGGTCGTACCCGCGAGGAGAGCGACGTGATCCAGGGAGAGCAGACGGACCTGCCGCATGACCAGGGGCACGCGTCCCTCGGCGATCCGCTGCGCGAGCCCTTCGGCGATCGCGGTCTTGCCGACGCCGGCGGGACCGACAAGGGTCGGGTTGTTCTTCCCGTGGCGGAGCAGGATGTCGATGACGCGGGACACTTCGTTCTCGCGACAGCGAACGGGCTCGAGGCGTCCCGCCCGGGCGTCGGCGGTCAGGTCGCGCGTGAAGCGCGGCAACGCGCCGCCCGCGGCTTCGTTTCTGAGATATTCGCTAATCATCGGCTACCCTCCGAAGCGTCATCCTGAGCGGCGAAGCCGCGAAGGACCCCTTTCACTGAGGTATTCTCCTCGGCGCATAGGGGTCCTTCGTCGCTGACGCTCCTCAGGATGACCCTTATGCGCGAGTCAGCCACCCCAGCAACGCGTCACCCCAAAACAATGTCAGCAGCGCGGCCGGGGCAAGGAACACCCCGAACGGCACGAGCGGCGTCTCGAACGGCGTCGATCCGAGCGCGAGCTCGGTCTGCTCGCGCGCGTGACCGCGACGGAGGAGCGACACCGGAATGACGATCCCGGCGAACGCGACCGCGCCGAGGGTGGCGCCAAGGAACACCGTGACGAGCGCGCGCGTCGGGCCGAGCGCCGCTCCGACGGCGGCCATGAGGGTGACGTCGCCGAGGCCCATCGCCTCGCGCTTCGTCGCAACCTCGCCGAGCCACCCGACGATCGCGATCATCCCCGCCCCGGCACACGCCCCCACCAGTGCATCGTACGGCGTCGCGAAAACAGCGGTTTCGCCGCGGAAGAACGCGACCACCGACGTGACGAGCGCGAACACGAGCCCGAAGAGCGTGAACCCGTCGGGGATGAGATAGTGCTTTGCGTCGGTCAGGGCGACGCCGAGCAGCATCGTCCCGAACACCGCGACGCGCAGCGCCGTGAAGGTGAACCCGAAGTGATTCACCGTGAGCAGCCAGCCAGCGGCGACGATCAGCTCGATGATCGGATATTCGGGAGAGATCGGCTCGTCGCAGCAGCGGCACTTCCCGCGCAGCGCGACCCAGCTGAGAATCGGAATGTTCTCGAACCAGGCGAGCTGATTGCCGCACTGCGGACAGCGCGAGCGCGGACGCATCACCGATTTTTCACGCGGCCAGCGGTGCACGCAGACGTTGAGAAACGATCCGGCGCACGCACCGACGATGAAAGCGTAGATCTGCGCGAGCAGATGAGGAACCTGATTCACCGACGAAGCTCGTAGAGAAGAATGCCTGCCGCGACGGCCACGTTCAGTGACTCGACCGTCGAAGCGATCGGCAGCGCGACGAGTCGATCGACGCGCGTCCGCGAGAGTGATGACAGGCCATTTCCCTCATTCCCCACCACGAGACCGAGTCGCTCCGGCGACTCGACCGTCTCCACGGAATCGCCGGCGGCATCAGCCGCCCAGATCGCGAGGTCGTGGTCGCGCCGGAACGTGTCGAGCTCGTCCCAGGTACCAGTCAGGCAGGGATGGTGGAAGTGCGCCCCCATCGCGCTACGGACGACTTTGGCGTTCCAGAGGTCAACGGTCCCGGGGAGGGAAAAAGTTGCCGTCGCCCCCAAGGCGGCGGCCGTACGAATGATCGTCCCGACGTTTCCGGGGTCCTGGACGGCATCGAGGATGAGCAGACGGAGCGTTCCCGCCGCCGGCAGCTCGGCGAGGGCGTGCTCAGGCACTCTGGCGATCGCCAGGATTCCCTGTGGGGAGTCGGTTTCGGCGGCGCTGTCGAACTCCGTCTCGCCGACTGCTTCCATGGGAACCCTACGATCGGAGAGCGCCTGGACGAGCAACGCGCCGCGCGGTGTGTCGGCGAGGCGCGGGCCGATGAGCGCGCCCCGCAGGTCGAGCGACGAGCGAAGCAGCTCTTCGACGCTTCGAACCCCCTCGGCGACAAAAAGGCCATTGCGCTCGCGTGATTTTCGCCGCTGCAGGTCGCGGGCAAGGCTCAAGATTTTCATGGTAGGAATATGTTTTGCTTTTCCCCAAGCAGTTTCTTCAGCTACGGGACCCAGGGTATATGAGACGATTCGTTGCGGGCGCGGCAATGGCCGCGATGGCGGGGCTGGTGGCGGGATGCGGAATCTCGCAACAGCAGGAAGTCGAGTTGGGTGCGCAGCAGGCGCAGCAGGTCAACGCGCAGCTGCCGATCGTTCAGGATCCGACGATCAACCGGTACCTGAACACGGTGGGTGACTCGCTGGCACGGCTGACGTCACGCTCCGACCTCGAGTGGCACTTCTACATGGTGAACACGAACGACTTCAACGCGTTCGCGCTCCCGGGCGGCTTCATCTACGTGAACCGCGGCGTCGCCGAGCGGTCGGATCGTCTGGACCAGTTCGCGTCGGTGATCGCGCACGAGATCGGACACGTGGTGCTGCGCCACTCGGTGAAGCAGATGGAGCAGATGCAGGGCGCCAATCTCGGCGTGTCGGTGGCGTGCGCGCTGACGAGCGTCTGCAACTCGGGGCTCGGCCAGGCGGGCATCCAGGTCGCGGGCAGCGCGATCTTCGCGAAGTTCAGCCGGACGGACGAAGCGGAAGCCGACGCGGCGGGCGTCGAAGAGATGGTGCGCGCGGGGCTGAACCCGAACGGCATGCCGGAGATGTTCCAGAAGCTGCTGAACGAGCGCCAGTCGCAGCCGAGCGCGCTCGACGCGTGGTTCGCGGATCACCCGCTCGAGGAGAGCCGCATTCAGAACACGCAGGCGCAGATCGCGAAGTACAATCCGGCGGTGATCCGGACGCTGACGTCGGACACGCGGGCGTTCCAGGACTTCAAGGCGCGGGTGCGGTCGCTGCCGGCCCCGCCGGTACAGCGATAACCCTCGGGTCGCGGGTCGCGGGTTGCGGGAATGATGAGCGGGGCGGCGATATAATCGCCGCCCCCCGGGCATTTGACCTTTAGATCTTTGCGACGATTCCGGCGATCAGTCGCTGGAACTGCTTCCCCACGCGCTCGGTGGTTTCCAGCACCTCATCGTGGGTGATCGGCTGATTCGACAACCCACACGCCAGGTTGGTGATGCAGCTGAAGCCGAGCACGCGCATGCCGACCGCGCGCGCGACGAGGACTTCGGGCACGGTCGACATGCCGGTCGCGTCGGCGCCGAGGAAGGCGAGCATCCGCACTTCAGCCTGCGTCTCATACGCGGGGCCGGTCGACGCCGCGTACACACCTTCACGCAGCATGATCCCCTGCTCGCGCGCGACCCCGCGCGCGAGCTCGCTCAGCTCGGGGTCGTAGGGTGCGGACATGTCCGGAAAGCGGACGTCGCCCGGCTCGAGGCCGCCGATGAGCGGATTGCGGAACATCAGGTTGATGTGATCGCGAATCAGCATCAAATCGCCCGGCTGCCAGAGGCGATTCACGCCCCCCGCGGCGTTCGAGACGATGAGCGTCTTCGCGCCGAGCGCATGCACGACACGCGAGGGAAAGGCAGCGAGGCGGGCATCGTGGCCCTCGTACATGTGAAAGCGACCGGCAAGCGCGATCACGAACTTGCCGCCGAGCGTGCCGGCGATGAGCGCGCCGAGATGCCCGGCGACCGTCGCCGTCGGAAAGCCGGGGATGTCGCCGTACGGGATGCGAATCGCGTCCTCGATGTCGTCGGCGAGTCCGCCGAGTCCTGAGCCGAGGACGATAGCGACGGCGGGAACGCGCGCGCCGATGCGCTCGCGCACCACCGCGGCGGCGCGTTCGGCTTCTGCTGCGCCGTAGACGCTCATCGCTTCACCGTCGCGCCGAGTGTGGTGAGCTCGTCGCGGACCTTGTCGACGAGCGCCTGGCGATCCTTCCACGGCAGGAACGCGCTCTCGAACCCGTTGAGCGCGATGCGCGCGAGATCGTCGAGGCCGAGCCCGAAGTAGCGGGACGCGTGCATGTACTCGTCGGTAAGCGTGGTGCCGCTCATGAGACGATTGTCGGTGTTGAGGACGACGTTCATGCCGCGATCGAAGTACTGCCGGAGCGGATGCTCCTCGTACGACTCGACGGCGTGCGTCTGGACGTTGCTCGTGAGACAGATCTCGAGCGCGATGCGGCGATCGTTCACGTACTGGGTGAGCGATTCGTCCTCGAAGAGACGCGTCGCGTGGCCGATGCGATGGGCGCCGCAGACGTGCACGGCGTCGCGCACGTACGACGCGTCGGCGCCCTCGCCCGCGTGGCAGGTGCATGCGAGGTCGTGCTCGCGCGCGTACGCGAACGCCGCGGCATGCGCCGACGCCGGGTTGTTCAGCTCACCGCCGGCGAGGTCGAAGGCGACGACGCCGCGGTGCTTGTAGGCGACGGCGAGCCGCGCGAGCTCCATCGACGTCTGCGGGTCGAGATGGCGGAGACCGCAGATGATCACGCGCGCCATCGCGCCGCCCTCACGCTCGGCGCGCTCGAGACCGCGGAGCGGCGCCTCGACGGCTTCACCGAGTGAGAGCCCGCCCCGCACGTTGAGCACGGGGCTGTAGCGGACTTCGATGTAGCGGACGCCGTCGCGCGCGGCGTCGATCGAGAGCTCGTAGGCGACGCGATCGAGGGCGTCGGCGGTCTGCATGACGCCGAGCGTCACGTCGAAGCGCGCGAGGTAGTCCTCGAGGCTGCGGGCGTCATCGACGCGCATGTAGTCGCGCAACGCTTCGGCGTCGTCGCGGGGCATCGGCATGCGGTACTCGCGGCCGAGATCGATGAGCGTCTCGGGGCGGACGGACCCGTCGAGATGGCAGTGCAGCTCGGCCTTGGGGAGCCGGCGGAGGAGGTCCGACGAAATAGTAACCATCTGCTACTTATTCGTCGTCGGACTCGGCGGCCGCGCGGCCACGGTTGGCGATCAGGCGGAGGATCGCGCCGGCGACCATGGGGGTGGCGGCGTCGATCGGCAGCCCGCGGCTGTCGGTGATGAGACGCGCGCCGTCGGTCACCTCGTCGGCGGACGCCGCGTCGAAGGCGCGGACGGCGTCGAGCGCCGACGCCCCCGCGGGGACGTCGACGCCCGCGGCATTCACGAACACACGTACCATGTCAGTCATTCACGGAAATTGAAGAAGACGGCCGATCGCCGCCGCCGGCGCGAGGCGCCAGTTGGAATGAAAATAATCGTTCGGCTGGATCGTGCCGCGGGCGCGGACCTCGTCGATCAGGAGCTGGCGGATCTCCTGCTGGCGGTCGTAGACCACCGGCGCGGCCCGGAGCATCGAGAAGCCCCCGCCTCCGCTCTGCCGATAGTTGTTGAGCGCCATCGTGAAGCTGTCGGACGGCGCGACGGCGCGGCCGTCGAAGGTGAGCGTCGTGATCCGCGCGCCGACCGGCCGATCGAGGTCGATCGTGTAATCGACGCCGGAGACGACGTCGTAGTTGTAGCCGGGGATCTGCGGATCGACGTCGTACGCGCCGTCGGCACGCTTTCGGAAGTAGCTCGCGCTCTTCTCGAGATAGGCGCGCAGCTGCTCGCCGCTCACCTTCACGGCGCGCAGCGTGTTGTCGTAGGGATAGAGCGCAGCGATCTGCGCGACGGTGATCGGTCCCGGGCCGAACGCCGCGGCGCGATCGAACACCGCGGTCGACGCGAGCTGCGCGCCGGTCACCTTCCGCTCGACATCCAGAATGAGGTCGATGAGCGGCGTGTCGACGACGCGCGCCGAATCGGCGCGCCAGGCCGACGAGGTGTTTCCGATGACGGTGTTCGCATAGCGAAGCGCGGCGCGGTGTCCCTCCGCCGTCACGGCGAGGACCTCCGGGTTCTCGGCGTGGCCACGCACCTGAACGAGCGCGCTGCGCTTCGCGGTGACGCGCCACCGCCCGTCGCGGCGTTGCATGCCGAGGTGGGCGACGGCGACGCTCTGCGCCCAGTTCTTCGGCTGCATCACGAGGACGCCGGCGATCGACGTGTCGGCGATCTCCTTGTGCGAATGGCCGACGACGATGAGGTCGATGCCCGGCACCTCGTGGGCGACGCGCGCGGCGACGTTCTCGCTGCCGATCGGCGTCGAGACCGTGTCGTAGCTCGACGGCTCGTCGAGGCCGGAGTGGAGCATGACGACGATCGCGTCGGCGCCGGCGCCCTTCGCGTCGCGCACCGCGGCGCGCACCTCGGGGACGATGTCGCGAACGATCAGCCTGCCGCTGAGGTTGTCGCGGTCCCAGACCATCGACCCGGGGGTCGTGGCGCCGATGAGCGCGACGCGGATGCCGTAGCGCGTCGAGAGCGCCCAGCTGCCGAAGGCCCGCGTCCCGTTGGGACGGTAGGCGTTCGTGGCGAGCATCGGAAAGCGCGCTTCCTTCACCGCGCGCTCGAGGTACGGCAGCCCGTAGTTGAACTCGTGATTGCCGATCGCCGCCGCGTTGTACCCGATCGCATTCATCGCGGCGATGATGGGGTTCGGCATCGTCGAGTCGACGCGCGCGGCCACGTAGGCGAGCGGATTCCCCTGGATGATGTCGCCGGCGTCGACGACGATCGGGTCGACGCGGGACACCCGGCGCAGCGAGTCGACGATCGTTCCGACGCGCGCGAGGCCGCGGAGGGAGTCGGCCGCGTTGGCATAGTAATCCCAGCCGCGGGCACGGCCGTGGATATCGGTGGTCGCGGCGATGACGAGGTCGGCCGACCCGTTACTTTGCAACAGAGCGGGCGGTGCCGTACAGCTTTGCAGGCCGCCCAGAGCGCCGGCGCAGCCAACGGCGACGGCGAGGATTCGGAGAAATCGCATGTCGAAAGCTAGCCGTTCCCCCGGGCACCGATACCGATCCGTGCCCGACCACCGATACGAATTCGTGACACTGTCACGGTGGTTAATCGTAACAATCCCCAACGACACTTCACCGCGTACACCCGGCTCGGCCGCGAACCCATGAAGCCTTATATCATCGGAATCGCCGGCGGGTCGGGGTCGGGAAAATCCACCGTCGCGCGGAACGTCGCGCAGGCGCTCGAGGCCGAGTCGGTCGCGTTCATCGACATGGACGCGTACTACCTCAACTACGCGCATCTGCCGATGGAAGAGCGGCGGAAGATCAACT
>CBHWBX010000219.1:0-7286 GCA_966111935.1 uncultured Gemmatimonadaceae bacterium | reverse complement strand
GTCGTCACCGGCCTGGTGGCGAAGAACGGCGTCGCCGGCAACTGGCTGTGGTGGAACTTCGTCATGAGCGGGATGCTCACCGTCTTCTTCTTCGCGCGCCTCTGGCGGCGCGCGCGGGTGATGACGGACGTGGAGTTCGCCGAGATCCGCTACGCCGGCAAGCCCGCGGCGTTCCTGCGGGGCTTCCGCGCGCTCTACCTGGCGCTCCCGATCAACCTGATCATCCTCGGCTGGGTGACGCGGGCGATGATCAAGATCCTCACGATCTCGCTCGGCCTGCATCCGGTGCAGCTGTTCGGCACGACGATCTCCGGCGAAGTCGTGGCGGTGTTCATCTGCTTCGTGATCACGATGGCGTACTCGGTCGCCGCGGGCATGTGGGCGGTGCTCTGGACCGACCTCGTGCAGTTCGTGATCAAGATGACGGCGGTGATCGTGCTCGCCGTGTTCGCCGTGAATGCGGTCGGCGGCATGGGCGTGATGAAGACCAAGCTCGCCGAGCATTTCGGGAGCGAGACCGCCGCGCTGTCGGTGCTGCCGATCTCGTTCCAGAACGGAAGCATCGTCGCCTACGCGTGGATGCCGATCATGACCCTCGCGGTGTTCCTCGGCGTGCAGTGGTGGGCGGCGTGGTATCCGGGCGCGGAGCCGGGCGGCGGCGGCTACGTGGCGCAGCGCATCTTCTCGGCGCGCTCGGAGCGCGACGGCGTGCTGGCGACGCTCTCGTTCCAGGTCGCCCACTACGCCCTCCGTCCGTGGCCGTGGATCGTCACGGGCCTCGCGACGGTGATCCTCTATCCGAACGGCATCGGCCCGAACCACGATCACGAAGCCGCGTACGTGCAGGCGTTCGTCGATCTGCTGCCGACGCCGTGGCGCGGGTTCATGATGGCCGGCTTCGCCGCCGCGTACATGTCGACCGTGGCGACGCAGCTCAACTGGGGCGCGTCGTATCTCGTGAACGACGTCTATCGCCGATTCATGAACAAGACGGCGAGCGAGAAACACTATGTCGGCGTGTCGCGCTGGGCGACGGTGCTCCTCTTCCTCGCCTCGACGATCGTGACGTGGAATCTCTCGTCCGTTGAAGGCGCGTGGAAATTCCTGCTCGGCATCGGCGCGGGCACGGGGCTCGTGCTGATCCTCCGCTGGTACTGGTGGCGCATCAACGCCTGGTCGGAGATCAGCTCGATGATCGCGTCGTTTGTGATCTCGGTGCTCTGCTTCTCGACCGTGCCCGGACGCTGGTTCCCGGCCGACGATCCGCGCACCGATTCGGTGATCATGCTGATCACCGTCGCGGCGAGCTCGGTGATCTGGCTCAGCGTGACGTTCATGACCGCGCCGGAGAGTGAGACGACGCTCGCCCGATTCTACGAGCGGGTCCGTCCCGGCGGCCCGGGCTGGGCCCGCGTCTCCGAGGGGCTTGGGCTCGGCCGCGAGCCGATCCCTGGAGGCGCGCTCGCGTGGACCAACTGGATCGCGGGGATCGTAGCGGTCTACGCGAGCCTGTTCGGGATCGGCAAGATCATCTTCGGCGAGGTCGGGACCGGCGCGGTGCTGCTCGTGATCGCGGTGGTCGCGTTCGCGTGGATCGCGCGATCGTTCCGGAACGAGGTGCCGCCTCCGGCGGCCATCCTGCCGACCAGCAGTCGCGAGGCCGTCGCGGCGGACTGAGCCGGAAGCTCAGCCGTTTGGCCCTCTGGACACCCTATTGATGTTTGGGGTAGTCCAAGGGGGCCGGGCCAACGGTTCAGGTTGTATCGCCCGCCTTTGGGAACTATCTTGTATGTATCGCGGCCGTCACGACTTGGCCGCTCAAACGGAGGCGCTAAATGAGCACGATGAATCAGCCGGAAGTGATGGTGACCGTGACGTCGGCCGCCAGCTCCGAGGTGAAGAAGTTCATGGAGCAGGAGAATGTCGATCCTGCGAAGGGCGGCCTCCGCGTGAGCGTCCAGCCCGGTGGCTGCAGCGGTTTCAAGTACGGTCTCCTCATCGAGGACGAAGCCGCGGAAGACGATCTCGTCGTCGAGCAGGGCGGCTGGAAGGTGTTCGTCGATCCGTTCTCGGCGCAGTATCTGAACGGCGTCACGATCGACTACGTCTCGTCGATGCAGGGCTCCGGCTTCACGTTCAAGAATCCGAATTCGACGGGCGGCTGCGGTTGCGGCAGCTCGTTCTCTGCATAACGCGCGCATCAGCGCACCTACGATAGGTCTGATATGGAACGGTCCGTCGCTGGCCAACGCCGGGACGCGGTCGTGACGAATGGGGCCCGCGATTCTCACGAGAGTCGCGGGCTTTCTCACGCCCACGGCTCGTATTCGGGAGAGAAGATCCGCACCGTCGTCGTCGAGGATCACGGCGACATCGCGCGGCTCGTCGCCAATCGCATCGCGACATTGATTCGCGAGCGCACCGCGGCGGGTGAGACCACCGTGCTCGGGCTCGCCACCGGGTCGACGCCGATCGGCGTCTACCGCGAGCTCATTCGGATGCACAAGACCGAGGGGTTGAGCTTCAAGAACGTGGTCACGTTCAACCTCGACGAGTACTACCCGATGCCGAAGGACAGCATCCACTCGTACCATCGGTTCATGTGGGAGAATCTGTTCTCGCACATCGACATCAAGCCGCAGAACGTGCACATCCCGCCCGGCGACCTGCCGCGCCAGGAGATCGACGACGCGGCCCGCCGGTACGAGAGCGAGATCGCGAAGTGCGGCGGCATCGACTTCCAGATCCTCGGCATCGGCAAGACGGGACACATCGGCTTCAACGAGCCGGGATCGGGCGCGGACAGCCGCACCCGTCTCGTCACGCTCGACGCGATCACGCGCAAGGACGCCGCGGCCGACTTCTTCGGCGAGGAGTACGTCCCGCGCGAAGCGGTGACGATGGGCATCGCGACGATTCTCGACGCGCGCGAGATCGCGATCATCGCGACCGGCGAGCACAAGGCGTCGATCGTCCGGCGGTCGGTCGAAGGCGACATCGACGTCGAGGTGGCGGCGACGTTCCTGCAGCGCCATCCGAACACGACGTTCTATCTCGACCGCGCCGCGGCCGCCGAGCTGACGCGCATCAAGACGCCGTGGCTGATCGATGAAGTCGAGTGGAATCCCGATCTCATCGTGCGCGCGGTGATCTGGCTGTCGCAGCAGACGGACAAGGCGATCCTCAAGCTCACCCAGCGCGACTACGCCGACGCGCGGATGTCGTCGCTCGTCGCGAAGTTCGGATCGCCGGGCGAAGTGAACGGCATGGTCTTCAACGTCCTCGGCGCGAAGATCCGCGGCAAGTCGAAGCTGCCGATGGGGCGGAAGATCATCTGCTTCTCGCCGCACCCGGACGACGACGTGATCTCGATGGGCGGCATCCTGCGCAAGGTCACGGAGAACGACAACGACGTGCTCGTCGCGTACATGACGAGCGGCAACATCGCCGTGTTCGATCACGACGTGCGGCGGTATGTCGACTTCCTCGAACGCATGGCGAGCGAAGATCTCGTCGACCGCGAGAAGGTGGCGAAGCTCGCCGCGACGGTGAACGAGAGTCTCGATCACAAGAAGCCGGGCGAGGTCGACATCCCCGAGGTGCAGGACATCAAGCGCCTCATTCGCGAAGCCGAGGCGGTGAGCGGCATCGAGACAGTGGGACTGCCGCGCAGCGCGGCGCGCTTCCTCGATCTGCCGTTCTACCAGACGGGCAAGGTGCGGAAGGATCCGATCACCCAGGCGGACGTCGACATCGTGCGATCGCTGCTCGAAGAGGTGAAGCCGGATCTCATCTTCGTCGCCGGCGATCTTTCCGACCCGCACGGCACGCACCGCATGTGCAAGGAAGCGATCGACGGGGCGCTGCGCGAGATGAAGGGCCAGGCGCGTCCCGAGGTGTGGCTCTATCGCGGCGCGTGGCAGGAGTGGCCGATCCACGAAGCGACGTGGCTCGTGCCGCTGTCGCAGGAAGAGCTGCGCCTGAAGATCCAGGCGATCTTCAAGCACCAGTCGCAGAAGGATTCGGCGCCCTTCCCCGGCGGCTACGACGAGCGTGAGTTCTGGCAGCGCGTCGAAGCCCGCAACAAGGGCACCGCGGCGGAGCTCGATCGACTCGGGCTCGCCGAGTACTTCGCGATGGAGGCGTATGTCGTCGAGTAAGGGGGGCAGATGAGAGGCCTGCACCTCCTCGACTTCATCGTCATCGTCGCCTACCTGGTCGGGATCACCCTTCTCGGTATCTGGGTCGGGCGGCGGCAGAAAGACGCGAAGGACTACTTCGTCGCTGACCGTGCGATTCCGTGGTGGGCGGTGATGTTCTCGATCGTCGCCAGCGAGACGAGCGCGCTGACGTTCATCAGCATCCCCGGTCTCGCGTACATGACGGATCTGGGATTCCTCCAGATCGCGGCCGGGTACCTGCTCGGCCGCATCGTCGTGGCGAACGTGCTGCTGCCGCGGTACTACGAGGGAAATCTCGTGACCGCGTACGCGCTGCTCGAGCAGCGGTTCGGGCTCGCGACGCGGCGATTCACGTCGATCGTGTTCATGGTCACGCGCGGCATGGCAGACTCGGTGCGCGTGTTCGCGACCGCGGTGCCGATCGCGCTGATCATCGGACCGCTGCTCCCGAAGGCCGCGGTGATGCCGGTGGCGGTGCTCGTCCTCGGCGTCCTGACGATCATCTACACCATTCGCGGCGGCATGCGCGCGGTGGTGTGGACGGAGATCGTGCAGGCATCGGTGTATCTGCTCGGCGGCCTCTCGGCGGTCATTCTCGTCGGATCGCTGGTGAACGGCGGCTGGCACTCGATCGTCACCGCGGCGTCGGCGGCGGACAAGCTGCACGTCATCAACTGGTACACGGGCTTCGACAAGCCGCATACGGTGTTCGCGGGCCTGATCGGCGGCGCGTTCCTGTCGATGGCATCGCACGGCGCGGATCAGCTGATCGTGCAACGCCTGCTCTCGGCGCGCTCGCTGCGCGATGCGCAGATCGCGATCATCGGCAGCGGCGTCGCGGTGATCGTGCAGTTCGCGCTCTTCCTGTTCCTCGGCATCGGCCTCTGGTCGTTCTACGGCGGGCGCTCGTTCGACACGCCGGACGCGATCTTCCCGACGTTCATCGTCGATCAGATGCCGCATGGCCTGATCGGCCTGCTCCTCGCGGCGATCCTCGCGGCGACGATGAGCACCCACTCGGGGGCGATCAACTCGCTCGCCGCGGCGACGACGCACGACATCTACCTGCCGCTCACCCATCGCTCGGCCGACGATCCCCGAACGCTGCGCGTCGGACGGATCTTCGCGCTGATGTGGGGCATCGTGCTGACCGGCGGCGCCCTGCTCTTCCCGGAGAATCAGAAGACCCCCGTGGTGGTGATCGCGCTGTCGATCGCGTCGTTCACCTATGGGGCGCTGCTCGGCGGGTTCTTTCTGGGTATCTTTTGGCGTCGCGCGATCCAGCGTGATGCGATCCTGGGGATGGCGGTCGGCATCGTCGTGATGAGCTTCATCGTCTTCGCGAAGCCGATCATGGCGGCGGCGCCGTCGCTCGAGCCGATGCTTCGTCACGTCGCGAGCATCGCCTATCCCTGGTACGTTCTGATCGGCACGACCATCACCCTCCTCGTAGGCATCCTCTCCTCGCTGACGCATGCCGGGCCTCCGGCCGCGGCGCCGGCGACGACTCGCATATGACATTCATCGTCGTGGGAATCGACGGCGGCGGCTCGAAGACGCACGCCATCGTTGCGGATGAACAGGGCAAGACGATCGCCGAGATGGTTGGACCGGCGAGCGCGGTGCGTCCGGGCCAGGCCGAGCACTCGGCGTCGGTGATTGCCGACGTCGTGCGCGATGCGCTGGCGTCGTGCGAGATGACGCACGTGACGCCGCGCGTGCTCTCGATCGGCGTCGCCGGCGCGGGGCGCGATGCCGAGCGCCAGGAGCTGTGGCAGGCGCTGGTGAGCCGCGACCTCGCGTCGGAGCTCGTAATCCATTCGGATTTCAGCATCGCGCTCGATGACGCCTTCGGCGACGGGCCGGGCGTGCTGCTGATCAGCGGCACCGGCTCGGTGGCGTTCGGCCGCAGCCCCGCCGGCGCCACGGCGCGTTGCGGCGGCTGGGGCCCGATCTGCGGCGACGAAGGCAGCGGCGCGTGGATCGGCCGCAAGGCGCTCTCGGTCGTGACGAGTGCGTCGGACGGCCGTGAGCCGGAGACGGCGCTCACCGGCGCGATCCTCACCGCGGCGCAGGTCAACGAGACGTCGGATCTGATCGCCTGGGCCGCCGGGGCAGATCCGAGCAAGCTCGCGACGCTCGCGCCGGTCGTGCTGAGCGTCGCCGACAGCGGCGACCTGCGCGCGAATGCGCTCGTGACGATCGCGGTCGAGGAGCTCGTGCTCCATGTGCGCTCGCTCGCGCGCCAGCTCTTCGTCGACGAGCGCGCGTCCCTGCCGGTCGCGTTGTCGGGCGGGATGCTCAACCGCGGAAGCACGCTGCGGAAGCGGCTGGAGCATCGGCTCAAGTCGGCCGTGCCGGGTGCGACGATTCGCCCGGAGCCGGTCGTCGCTGCGCGCGGCGCGGTGCGCGCCGCGTTGCGGATTGTCGGCGAGGCGATGGCGTAGGCGGCGCGCGCGGCGCCCTACATGTTCGCTCGCGTTCGGCGGCTGCGCCCCCTGCTGAATCGGGCGCGTCGCGACCTGCGAACTACAGAGGCAACAAACGAAAACGGGGCCGAAAGGCCCCGTTTCCTTTTACCAGCACGCGCCGAAGGCGCCGATCCAGCAGCCGGCGAAGCCGGCCGAACATGCAGCGCTTTCGCGTCAGCGAGCGATCATGCCCACTTGAGATCTGCCTTCGATAACGGCAGCGAGCGCACCCGCTTCCCCGTCGCGACGAAGATCGCGTTGCACAGCGCGGGCGGCACCGGCGGCAGCGCGGGCTCGCCGAGTCCCGTGGGCGGGAACTCCGTGACCTTGAAGAAGACATCGATCGGCGGCGCCTGACGCATGCGCAGCAGCGGGAAGTTGTTGAAGTTCCGCTGAACCACGCGCCCCTTGTCGATCGTGATCTCCTGGCCGAGCGCTTCGGCGAGACCGTCGAGCGCGGCGCCCTGCGTCTGGTTCTCGGCGTTGCTCGGGTTGATGATCTGGCTGCCGATGTCGCCGACGACCCAGATCTTGTCGACCGTCACGTTGCCACCCTTCGAGACCGTCGCCTGGACGACTTCGGCGAAGTAGCCGCGATGGCTGAAGTGGAACGCGACGCCCATGCCGGTGCCCT
>CBHWBX010000218.1:0-7355 GCA_966111935.1 uncultured Gemmatimonadaceae bacterium | reverse complement strand
TCGGGTCGCGGGTCGCGGGTCGCGGGTTGCGGGTTGCGGGAAGGAACGCCGCGCCTACGGCGACGGCTTGATTGATAAAGGCGTTGGCCGAAAAAAAGCTGTTGCATCAAAGGGACGCCTCAGGCGTCGCACACATTCCCGCAACCCGCTACCCGCAACCCCAACCCGTTAGTTCCTGCAGTTTCCTGCAGCTCCCGGGTCACGCTTCGCGCTGACCTTTCAGCCCTAAAGCAAAGTTCCTCTCAGAATGAGTACCGCCACGGAGAAGTAGATCACCAACCCCGTCACGTCGACGAGCGTCGCCACGAACGGCGCCGAGGCGCTCGCCGGATCGAAGCCGACGCGCTTGAGCAGGAATGGAAGCATCGACCCGGCGAGCGATCCGAACCCGACGATGCCGATGAGCGCGCATCCCACCGTCGTCGCGAGCAGCAGATGGTGCGGCCCGTAGTTGAAGAGCCCAAGATGCTGCCAGAGCTCGATGCGGATGAAACCGATCACGCCGAGGATGGCGCCGAGCGTGAGCCCGGTCGGCAGCTCGCGGACGGCGATGCGCCACCAGTCGCGCAGCGACAGCTCGCGCAGGGCGAGCGCGCGGATGATGAGCGACGTCGCCTGGGACCCGGAGTTGCCGCCCGAGCTCATGACGAGCGGGATGAACATCGCGAGCACCGCGGCGCGCTGGATCTCGCCCTCGAAGTGCTGCATCGCCGTCGCGGTGAGCATCTCCGAGAGGAAAAGGGCCATGAGCCAGCCTGCGCGCTTGCGGACCATCTTACCGAAGGAGATCGACGTGTACGGCTCGTCGATCGCCTCCATACCGCCGAACTTCTGAACGTCTTCCGTCTGCTCGCGGACGATCGCGTCGATCACGTCGTCGACGGTGACGATGCCGAGGACGTGCAGATCCGCATCGACGACCGGGACGGCGAGCAGGTTGTACTTCGCGATCGTGCGCGCGACGTCCTCGCGGTCGGTTTCGGGCTTCACGGTCAGCGGTGGACGCCGGTCGCCGACGTCCATTACCGAGGTTTGTCGGTCGGAGACGAGCAGCTCGCGCAGCGAGACGACATGCTTCAGCGCATGCGTGGCATCGTCGACGATGTAGATCGCGTAGACGGTTTCCTTCGCTCGGCCGACGGTGTGGATGTGCGCGAGCGCCGACTCCACGGTCGACGACGTCGGGATCGAGACGAACTCCGTCGTCATGATGCCGCCGGCGGAATCGTGGCGATATCTGAGCAGCTTCTCGAGCGTCGCGCGCGTCTCGGGCGTGAGACGCTTGAAAAGCCTATGCCGATCGCTCTCCTCGAGCTCGCGCACGAGGTCGGCCTGCTGGTCGGCGGACATCGCTTCAACGAGCTGCACCGCCACGGCTTCGTCCATTCGCCTTATCAGTGCCGCGCGATGTCCCTCGAGCTCGGGGTCGTCAAAGACCTGGACGACGAGGTCGAACGGCAGCGCGTCGATGACCTTTGCGCCCGCGTCGGGGCCGAGGGACGTGAGCGCGATCGCGATGTCGGCGGCGCGCAGGCGGCGCGCCGCCTCGGCGAGGTCCGCGGGCTCGCCGTGCAGCAGATAGAGCAGTTCCGGTGTCGAATCGTTCTGTTGTCGCGGCATCGTGCGCCGGTTCCGTCGTGAAAGTGGTCGTGTCGCCGCAGCTCTTGCGACTATTGGACCACCGAGCGAGCCGATCCGTTACTGGAGCGCAAAGACTTCGCGAACGTCGGCGAGCACCGAAGCCGCGACGCGTCGGGCGCGCGCGGTGCCTTCCGCGATGATCGTCGCGATCAGATCGGGTTGGCGGGCAGCTTCCGCGCGCCGCTCGCGGATCGGCCCGAGCATCTCCTGAAGCACGTGCTCGAGCCGGGACTTCACCGTCGCGTCGCCCAGGCCGCCGCGCCGGTAGTGGGCCTCGAGCTCGGCCACCGCACCCTGGTCGGGATCGAAGGCCCGCAGATGCGCGAACACGACGTTTCCATCGACCTGCCCAGGATCGCTCACCCGGAGGTGGGAGCGGTCAGTGTACATCGCGCGTACGGCGGAACGGATCTCGTCCGGTGTCGCGGACAGTGGGATCGCGTTGCACAGCGACTTGCTCGCCTTGCGCCCGTCCACGCCGGGCAGACGCGGCGTGGACGAGAGCATCGCCCGGCATTCGGGGAGGAGCTCACGCCCCGAGATGTGCCGCAGCCGCCGGACGATCTCGTTGGTCTGCTCGATCATCGGAAGCTGATCGTCGCCGACCGGAACGAGCGTCGCACGCGCGGCGGTGATGTCCGCTGCCTGGCTGACGGGATAGGCGAGGAAGCCCGCCGGAATGTCGCGCGCGAAACCCCGCAGCTCGATCTCGCTCTTCACGGTCGGGTTCCGCTCGAGTCGTGCGACGGTCACCAGGTTCAGGTAGAGCATCGTGAGCTCGGCGAGCTCGGGAATCGCCGACTGCAACGCGATCGTCGTCTTCGACGGATCGATACCGACCGCCAGATAATCGAGGACGAGCTCGCGCACATACCCGCGCACCTCGCGCGCGCGCTCGGCGTTGTCGGTCAGCGCCTGCAGGTCGGCGATGAGGATCGTCTGATCGTGGGCACCCTGCATCGCGACGCGACTGCGTAGCGAGCCGGCGTAATGGCCGAGGTGGAGGGGACCGGTCGGGCGGTCGCCGGTGAGAATCGTTTCGCGCGACGGCGCGCGCTCGGACTGTTGCGACATGTGGGATCCGTAGCTCGAGTTGGCAGAGTGACGTGCCGCGCCGAGGGAGCCCAGGTCCGAAATGACAAAGCGGATCGCTCTCTCGGAGCGACCCGCCGCGGGACAATGACACGCGTGACAAAGGGTGGTCGCTCAGGTCGAGGACCACCACCAGCGCTGAATGGGAGAAGTGCGCGTTCTCATACTCCTGCAAGATAACACCATGCTTCAAATCGCTCCATACTCGATGGGTGAGCGGGCGTGGCGCCCGGTCAACAGATGCCCGCTACAGTTTCGACTTGGATATCGCGATCGATCCGCTACTGACGGCGTATTTGAGATTTCTTTGTGCGTCGGCCACGACCGGAGCGCGCGCCCGCGAGCCTCTGTATCGCCGATCGCGGATGCCGCCGACGGCTCCACGTACCGGATTGGCGCAAAACTCCCGCAACGCAAACGAATGATTGAGTAATCGGCATGAGTGCTGCCGCGACGGCGTGGCATGCACGCAACTGCCTATCGGTCTCCGTGGGAGTCGGAGGACGTCAGACTGTTCCGCGACGCCGTCCGCGAATTCGTTCACGAGACCTTCAAGCCGCAGCAGGACCGCTGGCGTCAGCAACACCACCCGGACGCGGCCGCATGGCGGAGCGCCGGTGGATGCGGACTGCTCCTTCCCGACCTGCCCGCCGGCCTCGGCGGGGGCGGAACGTTCGCGCATGCGTGCGTCGTGCAGGAGGAGCTGTCGCGCGCCGGCATACACTTCGGCTCGGGCGTGCAGAACATCGTCGGGCACTACATCGCCGCGTTCGGAAGCACGAAGCAGCAGGAGCGATACCTCCCGCCGATGTCGCGCGGGGACCTCGTGGCGTCCATCGCGATGACGGAGCCCGGCGCCGGCTCCGATCTGTCGGGCATAAAGACCACCGCCCGTCGCGAAGGCGACTGCTACGTCCTCAACGGCTCGAAGACGTTCATCACCAACGCCTGGCATGCGGGCCTGGTGTGCGTCGCGGCGAAGACGAGCAGCTCCGCGGTGCCGATGCGCGCGATCTCGCTGCTGCTCGTCGAGACGAAGGATCTGCCCGGCTACTCCGTGAAGAAGCCGCTCGAGAAGGTGGGGATGCACGGCCTCGACAGCTGCGAGATCTTCTTCGACGACGTCCGCATCCCGGCGACGAGCCTTCTCGGAACCGCCGAGGGTCAGGGCTTCTCGCAGATGATGCGACAACTGCCGTTCGAGCGGCTGTCGATCGCCGTCGGCGCGGTGGCGATGGCCGAAGAGGCGGTGGCGAGCACGGTGCGCTATGCGAAGGAGCGCGCGCTGTTCGGCAATCCGCTGTTCGATCTCCAGAACACTCGCTTTACGCTCGCGGAATGCGCGACGGCGGTGCGGTCGGGCCGCGTCTTCGTCGATCACTGCATCGAGCGATTCATGGCCGGCGAGCTCGAGGATGCGGAAGCGGCGATGGCGAAGTACTGGCTCACGGACATGCAATGCCGCGTCATCGACCAGTGCCTGCAGCTGCACGGCGGCTACGGCTTCATGACCGAGTATCCGATCGCGCGCATGTGGACCGACAGCCGGGTGCAGCGCATCTACGCCGGCGCCAACGAAGTCATGAAAGAACTGATCGCGTACTCGCTATGATCTTCGACCATTCACGGGATCGGGCGACCCCATGACGGACATGACAACCACGGCGACGGCGCCGTTGCAAGGCGCGTTCACCGCGCTTCCGCGCCTCTGCACCCACGAGCTGTTCGAGCAGCAGGCGGTGCGCGATCCGTCGGCGATCGCGCTCTCCGCCGGCGACGAGCGGATGACGTACGGCGAGCTCGATGCGCGCGCCAATCAGATCGCCCATCTGCTGCGGCGGCGCGGTGTCGGACCGGATGCACTCGTCGGCGTGGCGATGCATCGCTCGCCGCGGATGATCGCCGCACTGCTCGGGATCTGGAAGGCCGGCGGCGCCTACGTGCCTATCGACCCGGCGTATCCCGCCGAGCGCATGCGCTTCATGGTGGACGACGCCGCGGTGCAGACGCTCCTCACCGACGAGATCACGGCGTCGCTCTTTCCCGATCTCGGCGAGCGCGTCGTCTGCCTCGACGCGCGGTGGACGGCGCTCGCCAACGAGCCGCGTGATCGCGCGCACGCGGCGGCAAAGCCGGAGAATCTCGCATACGTGATCTACACGTCCGGCTCGACCGGCCGCCCGAAGGGGGCGCTGATCCAGCACGACGGCCTCGTGAACTATCTCTCGTGGGCGATCGGATTCTACGCCGTTCGACAGGGCGACATCGTCCCCGTGCACTCGTCGATCTCGTTCGATCTCACCGTGACGAGCCTCTACCCTGCTCTGCTTTCGGGCGGACAGGTCGAGCTCGTTCCCGAAGACGTCGGCGCGCAGAGCCTGATCGCGAGCCTTCAGGACGGACGGTGCCGCGGGCTCGTCAAGATCACGCCCGCGCACCTCGAGCTGCTGACGCAACAGACGAGCGAGGCGGCCGCGCCGAACATGACGCGGGTGTTCGTGATCGGCGGCGAGAATCTCACCGCCGAGAGCCTGCGTCTCTGGCGTACGAAGGCGCCACGCACGCGACTGATCAACGAGTATGGTCCGACCGAGACCGTCGTCGGATGCTGCATCCATGAAGTGGGCGCGGACGACCCGCACACCGGCTCGATCCCGATCGGGCGGCCGATCGCGAATACCCAGCTCTATGTGCTCGACGAATCGCTGCGGCAGGTACCGCTCGGCGAGAAGGGCGAGCTGTATATCGGCGGCACCGGCGTCGCGCGCGGATATCTGACTCGGCCGGAGCTGACGCGCGAGCGCTTCCTCCCCGATCCATTCTCCGATCGGCCGAACGCGCGGCTCTACAAGACGGGCGACATCGCACGGTATCGTCCCGACGGCATCCTCGAGTACTTCGGGCGATCGGACGATCAGGTCAAGATCCGCGGATATCGCATCGAGCTCGGCGAGATCGAGACCGTGCTCGCCGGACACCCGGCGGTTCGCGGCGCGGCGGTCGTGGCGCGTGAGGCGTCGCCGGGGAACAAGCGGCTGGTCGCGTACGTCGTATCGTCGCAGGATGGCGCGCCGACGGTCGACGAGATGCGGACGTTCCTCGGTGAGCGGTTGCCCGACTACATGGTGCCGTCGCACTTCGTGTATCTCGAGTCGCTGCCGCTCACGCACAACGGCAAGGTGGATCGCGCCGCGCTGCCCACGCCGAATTTCAGCGAGACCGCGCGCACGCAGTCGTTCGTCGCGCCGCGGACGGAGACCGAGACGCGGCTCGCCGCGATCTGGAACGAAGTCCTGAAGATGGATTCGATCAGCGTCGACGACGACGTCTTCGATCTCGGCGCGACGTCGTTGATGGTCGTCGCGGCCGCCGCGCAGATCGAGGCGACGCTTGGCGTCGCGCTGCAGTTCCGTACGATCTTCGAGAACCCCACCGTCGGCGCGCTCGCGCTCGCAATCGAAAAGCGGGGATCGGCTCACGCCAACGGTTCGGCAAAGCCGAGCGCGCCGACACCGGTTCGGGCAGCTCCACCTGCACAGCACACGAGCGGCCCGACGGGCCACGTCGAAGTGCTGCGCTTCGGTCCTGCGGAGCGGGAGCTGTTCGGGCTCTATCACCGTCCGACGGGCGAGACGAACAGATCGACGGCCTGCGTGCTGTGCAATCCCTTCGGCCAGGAGGCAATGCGCTCGCACCGCGTCTTCAGACGGCTCGCCGAGCGACTGAGCGCCGGGGGATTCCACGTGCTGCGCTTCGACTACTTCGGCACCGGCGATTCGGGGGGCGACGACGAAGCGGGCGACATCGACGGCTGGACCACCGATCTGCTGCGCGCTCATGAGACGCTGCTCGAGCGCAGCCGGTGCGCGCGCAGCGTGTGGTTCGGCCTGCGGCTCGGCGCGACAGTGGCGGCGTGTGCGTCGATGCGTGCGACGCGCATGCCGAACCGTCTCGTGCTCTGGGAGCCCGTGTCCGACGGGCCGGCGTATCTCGACGAGCTCGCCGACGCGCACGTCGCCTTTCGGAAGACACAGTTCCGTCGGCGGTGGGACGTCGAGCGCGAGCTGCAGTCGCGCGCGATCGCCGAAGCACGCACCGAAGTGCTCGGCCATCCGCTGCCGTCGCTGCTGCGCTCGCAGCTCGGCAAGGTCACGCCGGAGACGTTCGAGCGCAGCGGTGCGCGCGATGTGAGCCTGATCGCCGGTCGGCCCGATGGCCGCACCGCCCGCCTCGCTCCGATGCTCGAGCGCATGGGAATGAAGGTGCGCCTGCGGATCACGGCGTCGAACATCAACTGGCTGGTGAACGACATGTTGGGCGACTCGATCGTGCCGGCTGATGACGTCCGCAGCATGATCGAAGAGACCGCGGAGGCATGATGAAAGAGTCGTCACTTGCATTCGGCGTGAACGGTGGACTGATCGGCACGATCGCGCTGCCGGACATCGTCGCCGGAGACACGGGCGTGATCCTATTGAACGCCGGTACGATCCACAGGGTCGGCCCGCATCGGATCAACGTGCGACTGGCGCGGCGTCTCGCCGAGCGTGGGATCGCGTCGATCCGGTTCGATCTCGCGGGACACGGCGACAGCGCGCGCCTGACCGGCGACCACTCGTTCG
>CBHWBX010000217.1:0-7358 GCA_966111935.1 uncultured Gemmatimonadaceae bacterium | reverse complement strand
TACTTCCCGCGAACCGCAAACCCCGACCCGCGACCCGTGGGTGTTGAAGGGATTCCCTGACACAGCGCATCCCGCCCCCGCACAAAACTTCCACGTAGCCCCCGACGGCTCGCGGACCCTTGAAATCGGATCTTCCCTCCACCTCGAGGGCAGAGCCTGAACGCCGACCGACGCAGGCGACGCCCTCGGAACTTCGGGGGAAGTATGAGAAACACTCGCATCGTCGCTGCCGCTCTCATCGCGCTGACTGCCAGCGCCGCTGCCGCTCAGGAAACCGCCCGCGTCGCCGTCGCGCCGGACAGCAAGCTGTGGATCGAAGGTACCTCCAACCTGCACGGCTGGAGCTGCAAGGCGGAGAAGCTCGAGGCGAACATCGAGCTCGATAAGGCGGCGGCCGCGCAGGTTGGCCTCGCGCCGCCGAAAGCACTGAAACGCGTCGAAGTGAAGGTGCCGGTGAGATCGCTCAAGTGCGGCCACGGCGCGATGGACAACAATCTCTACAAGGCGCTCAACGCCGACGCCGCGCCGGAGATCGACTACATCCTCGCGACCTTCGACGCCGCGCCCGGCGATGCGAAGGACACCTTCACTCTGAAGACTGTCGGCACTCTCAAGATCGCGGGGAAGGAAAACCGCATCACGATGGACGTCGTCGCCAACCGGATGCCCGACGGCACTCTGACCGCGACCGGTGTGGTGCCGGTGAAGATGACCGACTTCGGCATCCAGCCGCCCACCGCGATCTTCGGCCGTCTCAAAACCGGCGATGAGGTGAAGGTCAACTTCGCCCTCAACATCGGCGGCAAAGCGATCGCCGCCGCGGTCGCGGACAAGTAAGGCGCGTCAGCCTGAGCGCGAAGCGCGAAGGGCCCCTTTCCCTGAGGAGATCTGCCCGGGTGAGAGGGGCCTTCGCTGCGCTCAGGATGACGAGTGCGCCTCTTCGCTGACGAAGCCGTAGGGGAATCCCCGATCGGATTTCCCACACCTACCCGACAGTCCGAACCCTCACGGACATCGACATTTCCTTCACAACCTCACGGAAATTCCTGCCATGTCTGATAAATCGGTTCTCACGCTTCTCGAACAGCCCAAGTCGCGCCGCCGGTTCCTGCGCGAGGGCGGACTTGCCGCGCTCGCCGCCGGCGTGGCGGCCTCGTGCAAGGCCGAGGCGTCCGCGAAGGCCCCGGCCGCCGCGACGGCTACTCAGGCTGGTGCGCCGACGGGCGGCACGATGGGTCCGCACGACACCGCCGCCGGCGCGTCGGCGCTCGCCACCGCCGACGCGATGGACGCAATGCACGAGAAGGGCATCAAGGCCTTTCCGGCGAAAACCTCTGTGTACGGCAACCAGATCATGCAGCCCAAGCTCGACAAGGGTGTGAAGGTCTTCGAACTCACCGCCAGGAAGCTTCAGTGGGAGACGGAGCCGGGGAAGTTCACGGAAGCGTGGGCGTACAACGGCCAGGTGCCGGGTCCGCAGATCCGCGTGAAGGAGGGCGACCGCGTTCGCGTCATCCTCCACAACGAGCTCGGCGAATCGACGGCGGTCCACTTCCATGGACTCGAGCTGCCGAACGACATGGACGGCGTGCCGTTCATCACCCAGCCGCCGGTCAAGCCGGGCCAGTCGTACACCTACGAGTTCACGGTGCCGAACGCCGGCTCGCACATGTACCACTCGCACCACAATTCGGCGAAGCAGGTCGGTCTCGGGTTGCTCGGCGCCTTCATCGTCGAGCCGAAGAGCAAGGCCGCGCACGACAATCCCGACGTCGATGAAGTGCTCATTCTCAACGACGGCGCGCACGGATATACGCTCAACGGCAAGGGCTTCCCGGCGACGCAGCCGCTCGTCGCGAAGCTGGGACAGAAGGTGCGCATCCGCTTCATGAACGAAGGGATGATGATCCACCCGATGCACCTGCACGGCATGCACATGACGGTCGTCGCAAAGGATGGCTGGGACGTGCCGGCGCCGTGGAAGTGCGACACGCTGAACGTCGCACCCGGCGAGCGCTGGGATGTGATCGTGAACTGCAACAACCCCGGGACGTGGGCCTTCCATTGCCACATCCTGCCGCACGCCGAATCGGAGCATGGCATGTTCGGCATGGTCACGGCCCTGGTCGTTCAGAAGTAAATTCACTCGTAGCCGCAGTCGGGCCATGTCGATCTCCCTGTTCAGCCACTCTCTACCATCGCCGATGACGAATCCGTTCGTCCGCGGGCAGCGCGACGAGACGCGGCGAGGCATCCGCCTCGCCGCGTTGCGAGTGCCGCTCGCGGCCAAGCTCGTGGGAGCGAACGTCGCCGTCATCGCGGTGCTGGTGGGAGTGTGGATCGCCGTGGGCGGACACTTCGGTGTCGGCGCGGCGATCACGGTCGGCGTGGCGATCGTCCTGCACCTCGCGCTCGCGCTGATCGCGCTGCGGCCGATTCGCGATCTCGAGACGGTGGCGTCGCGTATCTGGTCCGGTGATTTCGCGGCGCGCGTCAGTCGCTCGGCAGTCGCCGACCAGGAAGTCCTGCGCGTCGGCTCGATGTTCAACATCCTGCTCGATTCACTCGCCGCTGAACGTGCGCGGATGCGCGCGCTGGCGTCGGACGTGATCGAGGCGGGAGAGCGCGAGCGCGCGATGCTCGCGCGCGAGCTGCAGGACAGCACCGCACAGCACGTCGCCGCGCTGCTGTTCGAGCTGTCGGCCGCCGCGCGCGACGCGCACGATCCGGTGCTCGCGCAGCGCCTGCGCGCCGCACGCGACGCCGCCGAGGGGATTCTCGAGGAAGTTCGGTCGCTGTCGCATTCGGTCCACCCGGCGGTGCTCGACGATCTGGGCCTCGAGGCGGCGCTGCGCAAGCTCGCGCGCGACGCCGCGAACGGGAACGCGATCGATTTCGACGTCGATGCGGATTTCGGCGCGGCGCGCCTCCCGCGTACGGTCGAAGCGGCGCTCTATCGCGTCGCGCAGGAAGCGGTGCGCAACGCCACCCGGCACGCGAAGCCGCGGCACGTGCGGATCTTCGCGCGACGCGACGCCCAGTCACACGAAGCCCGGTTGGAGATCCACGACGACGGCGCGGGGTTTGATCTCTCGACGATCGATCGGACACGCCCCGGGTCGCGCGGATTGAACGCCATGCGCGAGCGGATGTCGCTCGTCGACGGTGCGCTGGAGATCAAGACGGCAAACGGAAACGGCACGACGGTGTCGGCGGTTGTTCCGCTGGACGACGTGCCCGCGAAACGCGAGGAATATTGAGCATGGAAGGAGACCTCATTCGAGTCATTCTCGCCGACGACCACGCGGTCGTCCGGGCCGGCCTGCGCGCCGTGCTCGGCTCGGCGAAGGACATCGAGGTCATCGGCGAAGCGAAGACGGGACGCGAAGCCGTGACGATGGCCGAACGATTCAATCCGGACGTGGTCGTGATAGATCTCGGCATGCCGGAGCTGGACGGTACCGCGGCGACGAAGGAGATCGTCACGAAGGGACTTCCGGCGCGCGTGCTCGTGCTGACGATGCAGGCCGAGGAGGACTATCTCGTCCCGCTTATGGAAGCGGGCGCGGCGGGCTATCTCGTGAAGAGCGCCGCCGATCGCGAGCTCGTCGACGCGGTGCGCGCCGTCGCGCACGGCGACGTGTACGTGCGTCCCGCGGCCGCGCGAGTGCTCGCGAAGAATCTCACGAAGAAGGATCCGGCGGCGTCGGAGCGCGAGCGCTTCGAGCGGCTGACGCAGCGCGAGCGCGACGTGCTCCGCTTCGTCGCCCAGGGCTATTCGGCGCCGGAGATTGGTGAAAAGCTGTTCATCAGCCCGAAGACCGTCGATACGTACAAGCAGCGCATCCAGGAAAAGATGGGCCTGGCGCACCGATCCGATTACGTTCAGCTAGCGCTGAAATTGGGGATCCTAGCGGAGGGGTAAGCCTGCTCATCGCATCGTTGATCGCCGGTGCGGCGATCGCCCTGCTCGTCGTTCAGTTCCTCTACCTGCGCGCACGGCTTGGCGAGCAGGCTCGAGTGCAGGAAGAGCTTCGCGCTTCTGAAGCGAAGTTCTCCGGCATCCTCGACATCGCAGCCGACGCGATCATCACGGTCGATCAGAGCCAGCGGATCATCCATTTCAACCGCGGCGCCGAGCAGATCTTCGGACACGCGGCGACCGACGCGATCGGACGGCATCTCGCCTTTCTGCTCCCGGCGCGATTCCGCGATACGCACGATGCCCACATGGAGCGGTTCGCGCGCTCGCCGGTCACCGCGCGCCAGATGGGCGAGCGGCGCGCGATCTTCGGCCTCCGCGCCGACGGGACGGAGTTCCCGGCGGAGGCGTCGATCTCCAAGCTCGTGAGCCGCGATGGGATTCTCTTCACCGTCGTGCTGCGCGACATCACGCAGCAGAAGCGCGCGGAAGAGGACGAACGTTTTCTCTCGATCGCATCCGCCGAGCTCGCGCAGACGCTGGCGACGGATGCGACGCTCCAGACGCTCGCCGACCTGCCGATCCCGCGGCTGGCCGACGTGTGCATCGTCGATCTGCTCCAGCCCGGTGGGACGTTCAAGCGAATCGCGAGTGCGCGAAACCGCCCGGAGCTCGAGCCGTTCGTGCGCGCGGTCGAGGAATTTCCGCTGAACGAGGATTCGCCCTCGCGCATCGTCGACGTGATTCGACGCAACCGCGCGGAGCTCGTCGAGAGCTTCGCCGACGACGACCTCGAGGCGCTCGTCGATCCGGCGATGCTCGAGAGCTGGCGCTCGATCGCGCCCGAATCGATCTACATCCTGCCGCTGCACGTCGGTGGCGAGCCGCTCGGCGCGTTGACGCTCGTGCGGACGACGCCGGGGGGATTCGACGCCGAGCGGAAGAGCATCTCCGAGAAGTACGCGGCCGCGGCGGCGACGGCGCTTCAGAACACGAACCTGTACCAGGAAGCACGGCAGGCGAACCGCGCGCGCGACGAAGTGCTCGGGATCGTCTCGCACGATCTCCGTAATCCGATCAGCGCGATCACGATGTGCGCGCACGTGCTCGACGAGACGCCGCCGGCCGACGAGAAGGTGCGACGGGAGCTGTTGCGGACGATCATCGAATCGACGGAGTGGATGAACCACCTGATCGCCGACCTGCTCGACGTCGCGAACATCGAGCGTGGCCGCCTTGCCCTCGAGACCCATACCGAGAGTCCCGCGCAGCTGGCCGAGCAGGCGTTGCACATGTTCGCGATCGAAGCGCGTGAGCATGGCCTGCGGGTCGACGCCGAGATCGCCACACCGCTGCCGGCGATCCGGGCGGATGGGGCGCGCATCGTGCAGGTGCTGGGAAACCTGATCCGGAACGCGATCAAGTTCACGCCAGACGATGGACGCGTCGCGCTCCGGCTGCATGCCGAGGATGGTGTCGTCATCTTCTCGGTGGCGGACACCGGGCGCGGCATCAGCGTGGATGATCAGGCGCACATCTTCGACGCATACTGGCAATCGTCCGACGGCGCGCGGGCGCGCGGAAGCGGACTCGGGCTGTCGATCGCGCGCGGCATCGTCGAGGCGCACGGTGGACGGATCTGGGTGGAGAGCACGCCCGGGCAGGGAAGCACCTTCTCGTTCAGCATTCCTCGCGCGGAGAGAGAGTCATGACTCGCCCCCGGCAGCTCGAGATCGCCGACCTCGATCGCGGTGAGGCGCTCGACGTCCTGGCGCGCAATCGTTTCGGCCGTCTCGCCTTCACCTTCCGCGATCGCGTGGACATCGAGCCGATCTCGTACGTCTACGCCGACGAATGGCTCTACCTGCGCACGTCGCCGGGCACCAAGCTCACGACGCTGTCGCATCACCCGTACGCGGCGTTCGAGGTGGACGAGGTGCGCGATCACCTGCACTGGACGAGTGTCGTCGTTCGTGGGACGGTCTACTTCATCGATCCGGAGCGCGGCGGCGACTCCGCTGAAGAATACCAGGCGGCGGTCGGCGTGCTCCGCTCAGTGAATCCGGAAGTCTTCACCGAGCACGATCCCGCGCCCTTCCGGAATTGTCTCTTCCGCATGCGAGTCGACGAGGTGGTGGGGCGCGCCGCCGGGCGCTGACGTCCACCGGCGGCGTACATTTCCGGCATGAACATCCTCGTTCTCAACGTCGGATCGTCGTCGCTCAAATTTCAGCTCGTCGACACCGACGGCGCGGCGATCCGCGAGTCGCGCGATCGTCGCCTGGCGCGAGGGCAGATCGAGCGGATCGGCGGCGAATCGATCGTGACGCTCGCGGCCGACAATACACTGCCGATCAAGACCACGGCGCCGCTGCGCGATCACGCGGCGGCGGTGGAGTACGTGATCGCCTGGCTCGTGAGCGATGCCTCGGGTGTCCCGGTATCGAGCGTGTCGGAGATCGAAGCCGTGGGGCATCGCGTCGTGCACGGCGGCGAGCGCTTCTCCCATTCGACGCAGATCGACGAGACCGTGTGGCGCGCGCTCGAGGATCTGATCGACCTCGCGCCGCTGCACAACCCGCACAACCTGCGCGGCGTGGGCGCGGCGAAGGCCGTGCTCGGTCCGGGCGTGCCGCAGGTCGCGGTGTTCGATACCGCGTTCCATCATACGCTCCCCGAGACCGCATATCTCTACGCGATCCCGTACCAGTTCTACCGACGCTATCGCGTGCGCCGCTACGGCTTCCACGGGACGTCGCACCGGTACGTCGCCTATCGCTACCGCCAGCTCACCAAGCGATCGCGCGATCAGGTGAAGATCATCACGCTGCACCTTGGCAACGGCGCGTCCGCCTGCGCGATCACATCGGGGCAGTCGGTCGATACGTCGATGGGGTTCACGCCGCTCGAGGGATTGATGATGGGAACGCGCTCGGGCGACCTCGACCCGGCGATCCTCGACTTCATCGCCGCGAAAGAAGGATTGTCACTCGACGGCGTCGACACGATGCTCAACAAGCAGTCCGGCCTGCTCGGCGTCTCGGGACTGACCGCCGATATGCGTGAGTTGATGGCGGAGATCGCCGAGAACGGCGATCGGCGCGCGAAGCTGGCGATCGATCTCTTCTGCTATCGCGTCAAGAAATACCTAGGCTCGTATCTCGCCGCGATGAACGGCGCCGACGCGATCGTCTTCGCGGGCGGGATCGGAGAGCACGCGGCCGAGGTACGCGCCCGAATCTGCGCCGACCTCGACTGGCTCGGTATTCGGTGTGATCCGACACGCAACGCGGCGCTCGTGGGGCGAGAAGGGCGCTTCGACGCGGACGACTCGCGGGTGGAGCTGTGGGTGATTCCTACGGATGAGGAGCTGCTCATTGCGCGGGATACATGGCGAGTGGTGACGGGGGCGGAGGTTCCGTACTGATAAGGGCGC
>CBHWBX010000216.1:0-7376 GCA_966111935.1 uncultured Gemmatimonadaceae bacterium | reverse complement strand
TGCGAAACATCGTGCAGCGCGCGGCGAGTGAAGGCAGCGAGGTCGTGATCAACAGTGTCATCACGCGCGAAGGCCACCACCGCTCGGGGAAGGTCGTCGGGATCGACTCGAGCTACTTCAACGTGATGAACCTGCGAGTCGACGAAGGTGCGGTGTTCAGCGCGCGGCACTTCGACGCCGCGGCTCCGGTCGCCGTGATCGGCCAGGGAGTAAAGTCTCGCTTCTTCACGACGAGTGATCCGATCGGGCAGGCGGTGAAGGTCGGCAACCAGTGGCTCACCGTCGTCGGCGTGCTCGAGGATCGAAAGACGGTCTCCGCCGAAACGGCGCAGCGCCTCGGCATTCGCGACGCGAACATGGACGTCTACGTCCCGCTGCCGACGATGCTGCTGCGCTTTCGCAATCGCGGCGAGGTGACGCAGGCGGAGATGGAGGCGGCGGCGAAGGAGTCGAACTCCGGCGGCGGTGCCGATTCGTCCGAGACCGACGATCAGCGCGCCGAGAAGCGCAACTACCATCAGCTCGACAAGATCATCGTCCAGGTGGACAAGTCGACGATGGTGCCGCAGGTCGCCGACGTCGTGCAGCGGATGCTCCAGCGCCGCCACAACGACGTCACCGACTTCGAGATCACCGTCCCCGAGCTGCTGCTCAAACAGGAGCAGCAAACGAAGACGATCTTCAACATCGTCCTCGCGACGATCGCGTCGATCTCGCTGATCGTCGGCGGGATCGGGATCATGAACATCATGCTCGCGTCGATCCTCGAGCGCATCAAGGAGATCGGCGTCCGCCGCGCCGTCGGCGCGACGCAGCGCGACATCGGCGCGCAGTTCCTGAGCGAAGCGATCATGATCTCGCTCGCCGGCGGGATCGCCGGGATCATCATCGGTACGACGCTCGCGGTCCTCATCGAGCGGATCGCCAAGATCCACACCATCGTCTCGCCGATGTCGGTCGTCGTCGCCTTCGGCGTCTCGGTGGCGGTCGGTCTCGTGTTCGGTATCGTCCCGGCGTCGCGCGCGGCGAAGTCGGATCCGATCGTCTGCCTCCGGTACGAGTAACGATCCTCATGCGTCTCTCTCTCCTCGCTCTCCTCGCTCTCGCCGCGCCGCTCGCCGCGCAGCAGACGCCGTCGTCGCCGCTCTCGCTCCAGGACGCGATCCAGATGGCCCAGCACCAGGGCCCGTCGGCGCAGGTCGCGCGCAGCCAGCGTGACGCCGCACGCGCGCGCAACGACGCGTTCAACGCCGGACTGCTGCCGCAGGTCGTGCTCTCCGGCGACGCCGCGAACCTCAATCGCGGCATCAACCCAATCACCCTCCCCGACGGGTCGGTGTCGTACGTCTCGCAGGCGCAGAATCAGTCGGCGCTCGGGCTGTCGATCGCGCAGAAGATTCCGCTGACCGGCGGAACGCTGGCAATCGGCTCGTCGGCCAGCCGTCTCGACCTCTTCGGTGATAAGACGGCGCGCTCGTATACCACCACGCCCTTCTTCGTCTCGATCTCGCAGGATCTCTTCCGTCCGCGCGATCTCGTCTGGAACGAGCGGCTCCAGTCGTTGAACGCGTCCGTCGCCGAGCGCGCGTACCTCGAAGCGCGTGAAGACGTCGCCGGCACGATCGCCGGTGCGTTCTTCGATCTGTACGCGGCCGAGATGTCGCTCAAGAACGCGCAGGCGAACGTCACGGTCAACGACACGCTCTACACGCTCAACAAGGGCCGCTTCGAGGTCGGCAAGATCGGCGAGAACGATCTGCTCAAGAGCGAGCTTCAGCTGCTGCGCGCGCGCGCCTCGCTCGAGGATGCGAAGGTGCAGCGCGACCGCGCCGAGGCGGCGCTGCGCCGCCAGCTCGTCTATCCCGACTCGCGGCCGCTCGCCATCATCACCCCCGATGCGATCCCGACGGTGGATGCCGATCCCGAGCTCGCCGTGCGCGAGGCGCTCCGGAACTCGAGCGCGATCGAGCAGAACCATCTCGACGAGACGCAGGCGCAGCGCGGTATCACCTCGGCGAAGCTCCTCAATCGCTTCAACGCATCCGTGACCGCGAGCTACGGGTACAACTCGACGGCGCCGGGATTGAGCAAGGCGTACCAGAACACGCTGAGCAAGCAGACCGCGGTCGTCGGCGTGAACATGCCGGTGCTCCAGTGGGGCGCCGGCAAGTCGCAGGTCGAAGCGGCGAAGGCCGACGAGCAGCGCGTCCAGGCGAACAACAAGTCCCGTCGCGACGCGCTCGCCGAGGACGCGCGCTTCTCCGTGCTCAATCTCCAGCAGGCGCAGCGCAACCTCCTCATCGCCGCGAAGGCCGACACGGTCTCGGCGAAGCAGTTCGAGGTCGCACGCAACCGCTACATCATCGGCAAGATCAGCAACACCGATCTGTACAACGCCCAGAACGACAAGGATCAGGCGTTGATCTCATATGTGCAGGCGCTGCGCAGCTACTGGACGTCGTACTACCATCTGCGCCGCGTGACGCTGTACGACTTCGAGAAGAAGGAGCCGCTGGCGGACAACCGCGATCGATAGGGGAACGGAGAATGAGAGACGGGGCACGGGATCTTCACTGGAGATCTCGTGCCCCGTTCCTCGTCTCCCGTACTCCCTACAGGCCGAACTGCTTCAGGTGATGATCGATGTGCTTCGCCTGGAGCTGGCTCCACTGCTTTCCACTCATCTTTCCCGCCATCGGTGACTCCGCCCACGTCGCATCGAGCGGCTTCGCCGTGAGCTCGTCGATCAGGCGCAGCAGCCTCGCGCGCTCCGCCTCGAGATCGTAGCGCTCTCCTGCGACCCATTGTGGGTATGTCTTCGCGCCCTTCGGCCAGGGAAGGTTGATGATCCCGAAACGGATGAGCGCCTTTGGCACCGGGATTCGTTCGACCTTCATCGCGCGGTGGCCGAGCGTCGCTTCAAGCGCCTCGTTGCAATGCCAGAGCATCTGATCGACCGTCATCTTCCCCCACGCACGCGGGGAGGTGGCTGACAGCTTCGCGATGCGGGCGCGGGTGGACTCGCGCACGGCGGGGTCGTGCAGCATTGGAGGCATCTGTCGATCCTGGAACGGGTGAGTGGGGACCGCAGGGGCGTCGGTAGCCACGAGCTTGACAGTTCGTGAAACCGTCCATAGGCTAATAAACATGATCGCCGTCCGCACGTACTCGTATTATTACTACTTCGCGACCCGCACCACGGGCCGGAGCTCGAGTACGCGCTAGATCACCACGCGACACGAATCTCCTGCGACCCGTGAGCTTCTCATGGGTCGCTTTTTTTGTATCCCGACCACCCACGACCATGATCATCGTCACCAGGCCCAACGTCACCGACGCCGAGATCGACCACATTCGCGAGCGCATCGAGTCGGTCGGCATGCGCACGCATCTCTCGCGCGGCGAAGTGCGCACGATCATCGGCTGCATCGGCGACGAATCGCTGCTCGCCGAAGTGCCGCTGCGCTCGCTCCCCGGCGTCGAGTCGGTGACCCCGGTGCTCAAGCCGTACAAGCTCGCGTCGCGCGAGTTCGCCGTCGATCGCACGATCGTGCGCGTCGGCGGCCGCGATGCGCGCGCGAGCTTCGGCGGGGAAGAGCTCACGGTGATCGCCGGCCCGTGCTCGGTCGAGAGCCGCGAGATGCTCATCGACACGGCGAACGCCGTGCGCGCCGCCGGCGCGAGGATGCTGCGCGGCGGCGCGTTCAAGCCGCGCACGTCGCCGTACGCCTTCCAGGGACTCGGCCCGCGCGCGCTCGAGCTGCTCGTCGAAGTGCGCGCCGAGACGGGGATGCCCGTCGTCACCGAAGTGATGGACACGCGACAGGTCGATCTCGTCGCCGAGCATGCGGACATGCTACAGGTCGGCGCGCGCAACATGCAGAACTTCGCGCTCCTTGCCGAGCTCGGACGCGTGCAGCGTCCCATCCTCCTCAAGCGCGGCCTCTCGGCGACGATCAAGGAGCTGCTGATGGCCGCCGAGTACATCATGGCGAACGGCAATCACTCGGTCGTGCTCTGCGAGCGCGGCATTCGCACCTACGAGACGGCGACGCGGAACACGCTCGACGTCGCGGCGATTCCGGTGCTCAAGCGCGAGACGCACCTGCCGGTGATCGTCGATCCGAGCCACGCCGGCGGCGACGCATCGCTCGTCGCGCCGCTCGCGTTTGCGGCGATTGCCGCCGGCGCCGACGGTCTCATCGTCGAAGTGCATCCCGATCCCGAGTGCGCGCTCTCCGATGGCGACCAGTCCCTCGCGCCGCCGGCGTTCACGTCGATGATGGAGCGGATCGGCGCGTTCGCGCACGCCGCCGGCCGCACGATCGCCGGCGACGACACGACGGCGCGGGCGGTCGCATGAGCGCGGGCGGTCACGAAGATCCGCTCGCCGAGCTCGCGCGCTGCCGCGACGAGATCGAGCGCATCGACAACGAGATCGTGACGCTGCTCGCGCGGCGGCTCGCGATCGGTAAGCGCACCGGAGATCTGAAGCGCGCCGCGGGGCTGCCGATCCTCGATCCGACGCGCGAGGCCGCGGTGATTCGCCGGGTGAGCGAAGTCGCGCGCGACGCCGGGCTGCCGTCGGAGCCGGTGCGCGAGATCTTCTGGCAGATCGTCGGCATGTCGCGCCGCGCGCAGGAAGGCGAATGACGTCGGCGTTTCCGTCGAAGCATGCGGCGGTGATCGGACTGGGACTGATCGGCGGATCTATGGCGCGCGATCTCGCCGCGAACGGCGTCACGGTGAGCGCATACGACGCCGATCCGAATCAACTCGAGCTGGCGATCCGCGACGGTGTCGTCGCACACCCGCTCGATGCATCGCTGGCCGGCGTGCGCGATGCCGATCTCGTCGTCATCGCCGTGCCCGTGGACCGCGCGCTCGACGTGTTGCGCGCGCTCGCTCCGCACATCGGCGAAGACACGCTCGTCACCGACGTCGGCAGCACGAAGGGGCGCATCGTCGCGCTCGCCGAGCAGCTGGGCATCGGGCGGTCGTTCATCGGCTCGCACCCGATGGCCGGCGATCATCGATCGGGCTGGAGCGCGTCGCGTTCCTGCCTGTTCGAGAATGCACCGGTGTACGTCTGCGCTACGCCCTCGACCGATCCGGCGGTCGGGGCGCGCAACGACGAGCTCTGGCGCGCCCTCGGCGCGCGCACGATCGCGATCGATGCGGAGCTGCACGACGAGAAGCTCGCCTGGACGAGTCACCTTCCGCACATGATCGCGGTGGTCCTCGGCATCACGCTCGGCGCCGGCGGCGTGGTGCGCGACGAGCTGGGGCCCGGCGGTCGCGACATGACGCGGATCGCGGGCAGCTCGCCGGAGATGTGGACCGCGATCGCCGTCGACAATGCACGCGCGATCGACGAGGCGCTCGCCGTCGCCGAGCGCGAGATCGCGACGCTGCGGCAGTCGCTCGGCCGCGGCGACTCCGGCGCGCTGCGCGCGCAGTTCACCGCGGCCCGATCCTGGTTCGATCTTCCGGCTCCGCACGGCTGAGGACGCATAGGCCGAAGAGGGTGCTTGCGAAACGCCGCCGATCGCGCGACGATCACTCCGAATCCATCGGACTCGGACCATGGCAATTCCTCAGGGGCGGTTTGTCTGGCACGATCTCACGACTTCGGATCTCGACGGCGCGAAGCGCTTCTACGGCGAGGTCGCGCACTGGACGTCGAAGCCGTGGGAAGATGACAGCGGCTACATCCTCTGGGAGCGCGACGGCGTTCCCGTCGGAGGACTCGGCAAGTTGACCGACGGCGCACGCCCGGCGTGGATGCCGTCGGTTTACGTCTACGACGTGGACGCGTGCACGCGTCAGGTGCCGAAGATCGGCGGGACCGTGATTCAACCGCCGCACGAGATTCCGCAGGTCGGCGCATGGGCGATCGTCGCCGGGCCCGAAGGCGCACCGATCGGCATCTTCGAGCCGACTGAAGATCCGAAGACACACCCGGGCGAAGCGCGCCCCGGCGAGTTCTCCTGGCACGAGCTGCTCGCGAACGACTGGCGCGTGTCGTGGGATTTCTATCGCACGCTCTTTCGCTGGGAGCACATTCGCGAGTTCGACATGGGCGCGAACGGCACGTACATGATCTTCGGGCTGAAGGGCGAGGGCTTCGGCGGAATGTTCTCGCGCACGCCCGACATGCCGCCGCCGAACTGGACGTCGTACGTGCAGGTGGACAGCGTGGCCGCGGCGACGAATGCCGTGCAGCAGCTCGGCGGGAAGATCATGCGGCCGCCGCATCAGGTGCCGACGGGAACGTGGATCTCGATCGTCGAGGATCCACAGGGCGCGATGTTCGCGCTCTCGAGCGCGGCGCAGTGATCCCGGAACTGGCGACCGAAAGGTCGCCGGTTTTGTATACACGATCGCACGATTCGGAATCCTGACGGGGCTGTCAAGAACGACGAGCCCGGCGCGGGGTACGTTGTGAACGCCTACCTTACAGCCATGACCAAGACCTTCCGAATCTCCGCGACGCTCGCGCTCGGCGCGGCCGTAGTCCTCCTGGCCGCCTGGGGCGATGCCGGGCATCGCATGACCGGCGAAGCTGCCGCGCGCAGCATGCCGGGGTCGACGCCGGCGTTCTTCCGCAACTCCGCACGTCAGCTCGGCTATCTGAATCCCGAGCCCGATCGCTGGAAGGATCGCACCGAGCGCGACATCGATCGCGCGCTCTACAACGCCTACGACCCCGACCACTTCATCGATGTCGACATGGCGCCGCCGGCGGTGCTCGCGGCGGCGCTGCGGGCTCCGCATCGCTACGCGTACGCGGACAGCCTTCGGAAGGGCGGGATCGACCCGGTCGTGTTCGGGTTCCTGCCGTTCGCGATCCTCGAGCGCGCGCAGATGCTGCGCGTCGATTTCCGCAACTGGCGCGCGGCGCCGGATTCGGTGAAGCCGATGATCGAAGCCCGCATCATCGACGACGCCGGTGTGCTCGGCCACTTCGTCGCTGACGGCGCGAATCCGCTGCATGCATCCGATCAGTACAACGGCTGGACGCGCGCGAATCCGAACGGCTACGCGACCGACAAGCAGACGCATGCGCGCTTCGAATCGGGCTACGTGGGTGCGAAGGTCAAGCTCGCCGATCTGATGGCGAAAATGGACACGAATGCTAGGGTGCTGCCCGACTTCCGCGCCGCGATCGTCGAATATCTCCAGGCGAGCAACGCGCAGGTCGAGCCGTTCTACCGTCTCGACAAGTTGAGCCGCTTCGACACCAACACCGTAAACCCCGAGAACAAGGCGTTCGCGGTCGATCGGCTCGTTTTCGGCGCAAAGATGCTGCGCGACATCTGGTGGACGGCGACCGGCAGCTCCCCGATCTCCGGCACCTACCGAGGCCTCGAGGC
>CBHWBX010000215.1:0-7405 GCA_966111935.1 uncultured Gemmatimonadaceae bacterium | reverse complement strand
CGAGGCCCGTCGCGCCGGGGATGGTATCGAGACGCCAGGTCCGTCCGCCGTCGGTGGTGTGGACGACGCGTCCCGCGGTGCCGCTCGCCCAGACGACGTCCGGCGAGACGACGGCGAGGCCGCGGAATTCGGCGTTCGTGCCGCTCGCCTGTGGGATCCAGGTGCCGGCGAACGGCGTCGGCGCCGAGGCCTGCGGGCGGCCGCACGCGACGGCGAGGAGGAGGATTGGTGTCAGGTTTTTCATAGTTTTCTCATTGTATCATCCTGAGCGCGAAGCGCGAAGGATGACCATCGTTGGCTACCCCCACCAGAACGCTGCCGCGATGATGCAGTACAAGCCGATCAGTGCCACGCCCTCGAGCCAGATCGTCTCGCCGTCGTTGACGATGATCGCCGACGTGAGCGTCGTCAGCAACAGTGCCGCGATGAGCAGGGGCGGCATCACCAGCGTCAGAACCGGCCCGCCGAGCACGAACGAGAGCAGCACGAGCGCCGGACTGACGACGAGCGCGATCAGCAGCGAGCTGTTGAGGATCACGCTCATCGCGTAGTCGGGACGATTCTTCGCCGCGAGGCGGATCCCGGCCACGTTCTCGACGGCGTTTCCGGCGATCGCGACGACGACGATGCCGGCGAACGCCTGCGAGAGGTGCAGGGCTTCGATCGCCGGCTCGAGCGCGCTCACGAACCACTCCGACACGAGCGCGGCGCCGAGCGATGCGATGACGAGCACCGTGATCGCGAGCGACAGCGGCCAGCCGTTCGGATCCGCCGGCGTCTTGTCGGCATGCCGCGCGTTGTGCGACGGATCGGCGCGCAGCGAGAACGGAAGGCTCGCCGCGAATACCACGAGCAGCAGGATCGCGCACGCGGCGCTGAGCGTGCCTTCATGCGACGCCGCCGGTGTGTGGAGCTCGGCGGCGAGCGTCGGGACGACGAGCGCGGCGACGGCGAGCATCATCAGCGACGCGATCATCCGCGGCGATTCGGCATCGAAAGTCATGCGGCCGTGCTTCAATCCGCCGACGAGAATCGCGATCCCGAGCACGAGCAGCGAGTTCGCGAGGATCGATCCGATCAGCGCTGCCTGGACGACTTGAACCAGGCCGGCGCGGAGACTGAAGGCGCAGACGAGCAGCTCCGGCAGGTTGCCGAGCGCCGATTGCAGGACGCCGGTGGCACCGGAGCTGAGGTACGCGCCGACGTGCTCCGTACCACTGGACACGTTCATCGCGAGCAGCGAGAGCGCGACGGCGGCGCTCGCGAACTGGAGGATCGGGCTCGCGCCGGTGAAGTGCAGGACGGCGGCGGCGACGAGCGCGGCGCCGCTGATCGCGAAGACGATGGCGTCGGAGCGTTTGAGCACGCGGGAAAATACAACGAAAGGGCGGCGACGTGAGGGGACAGGGGATAGTGCCCGCGACCCGCGCACGATTGATTTATCGCATGCCCTCCTTATCCGACATCAAGGCCGCGCGCGAGCGCATCGCCGGCCGGCTGCATCTCACGCCCGTGATGACCTCGACCCGGCTCGGCGATCGCGTCGGCGTCAAGCTGTTTCTCAAGTGCGAGAATTTTCAGAAGACCGGATCGTTCAAGGTCCGCGGCGTGATCAACAAGCTGAGCCAGCTCGACAAGGCGGCGAAGGATCGCGGAGTCGTCACGGTTTCGGCGGGCAATCATGCGCAGGCGCTCGCGTGGAGCGCGCGCGAAGAGGGAATTCGCGCGACGGTGGTCATGCCGGCGGCGGCATCGCCCGCGAAGGTCGACGCGAGCCGCGGCTACGGCGCCGAGGTCGTGCTGCACGGCGAGACGAGCATCCAGGCGTTCGCGAAGGCGCGCGAGCTCGAGGCCGATCGTGGCCTGACGTTCGTGCATCCGTTCGACGACCCGGCGGTGTGCGCCGGCGCCGGCACGACCGCGCTCGAGCTGCTCGAGCAGGTGAAGGATCTCGACGTCGTCGTGATCCCGATCGGCGGCGGCGGGTTGATCGGCGGCATGCTCCCGGCGATCAAGGAGAGCAATCCGAAGATCCGGGTGTACGGCGTCGAGCCGACGGGCGCGCCGTCGATGCGTCGCAGCCTCGACGAAGGACACGCCGTGAAGCTCGAGCGCGTCTCGACCTTCGCCGACGGACTCGCCGCGCCGATGGCCGGCGAGCTTCCGTATCAGATGGTGAAGAAGTACGCGGACGACGTCCTGCTGCTCGACGACGATGCGATCGCGACTGGACTGCGCGAGCTGCTGCTGTCGACGAAGCTGCTCGCCGAAGGCGCCGGCGCGACGGCGACGGCGGCGGTGCTGTCGGGCGCGATCCCGGTGCGCGCGGGCGAGCGCGTCGCGGTGATGGTGAGCGGCGGAAACATCGATATTCCGCGACTCAAGAGTGTGCTGGGAGATTGATCGAGCGCGGCGAGCCCGCGGTCAGAAATCCGCGGGCTCGACGTTCGGAATGTCCTCGAAGTGCTCCTTGTACGCCCAGGTCACGACCGCGAGCCACGCCGCGCCGACGATGACGCCCCCGAGCACGTCGGTCGGCCAGTGCACGGCGAGATACATCCGCGAATAGATCGACGCGACCATGATCGTGAAGCCGGCGTAATAGGGCCAACGCCATCCCTTCACGCGGTGCACGACGATCGCGATCGTCATCAGCACCGCGATGCTCGCGATCGCGTGACCGCTCGGGTACGAGCTGAAGCCGTACCAGCCGCGCCGCTGGAACAGATCGGGACGCGGGCGATCGAACAGCGCCTTGAGGCTCGGATTCAGCAAATAGCTGCCGAGCTGCGCGACGGCGACCTGGATCGCGAGATGGCGGCGGCGCTCCTTCGCCCACAGCCACCAGACGATCAGCGCGATCCCGGGGATGAGCGTGATGTTCGTCCCGAACCAGGGGAACACGAGCATCAACTTGTCGACGACGCCGGGGAGGGGGCGATGGATCGCGAACATGAACGATCGCTCCCACGCCAGGCCATGACTCCAGTCGCCGAGCGACTGAAGAAAGTGCGCGTACGCCGCGCCGAGCAGAAAGCAGCCGACGAAGCCGGCGGCGAACAGGCCCCAGCGCTGCCGCGACCAGTGGCGCCGCTCGTAGAGGTGCGCGAGCGACGCTTCAGTCACGCGGACAGCGCCGGTGGTCCATCACTTCTTCTTCTTCGCCATGGTGCTGACCTTCGCCTGCGTCCACACGACGATCGACATGCAGCTGCTGCCGCCCGGCTTCGAGAACTGCGGCGGCGTGTTCGAGCCGTGATAGACCTCGACGGCGACCATCTCGTCCGGACGCACGTACTGGTCGATGTCGCCCGCTGACATCTCCTGCCACTCCACGCCGTCGACGTAGAAGACCACGCAGCCGCCCTGGGCGACGCGCGAATCGCTGATCACGTAGTCACGGCCGTTGCCGGTGGGCGTCACGCGAATGCCCGGGGCCACGCGCATCACGTCGCTGAACGTCATCGCGGCGTGATTGATCATCTTGTTGTCCATGAAGTAGCCCATGCCGGTCTGCTTGCGCTCGAGATAGCCGAGATCCGACAGCGCCTTGTCCGCCGCTGCCTCGACGCGCATCGTCTCGAGCATCGGCACGGCGTCGCTCATCGTGATCATCGCCGTCGCCGGCGCGTTCGACGAAAGCTCCACCGGCGCCTCGGCCACCGAGAAACCGAGCTTGCGCACTTCGATCGCCTGCGTGCCCGACGGCAGACTGTCGAGCGTGAACTGGCCGTTCGCGTTGGTGAGCACCGGCGCGCCGCCGCCCTGGAGCGTCACGCGCGCTTCCTTGACCGGCTGACCCTTCTTGTCGACGACGCGGCCGGTGACCTTCGCCGAGCCGCGCGCGATGCGCCGCACCTTGCCGCTGTCGCCCTTCACCTCGACGACCTGCTGGTGCGCGCTCACGATGCTGAACGCGCGCAGGCCGAGGAAGCCGTTGGTGATCTCGGCAGGCACTTCGCCCGAGCTCACGCCGTTGCGGAACACCTGTACCTTGCCGTTCAGATCACCGGGCAGGCCGCAGATGCGATAGAGGCCGCTCGAGTCGGTCTCCGCGCTGCGCACGCGCGGCGTCTTGCGGCCAACGAGATCGGTCGCCGTATAAACGACCTCGACCTTCGCTTTAACCGCCGGCTTATTGGTGTCCGGGTCCTTCACGAAGCCCATGAGCACCGCGGGGCCGAGCGTCTGCGTCGCGGCGGGACAGACGCGCGCCGCGAGGAAGCGCGGGCTCGGCACCGAGACGTCGAGCGCGTGCGCCGTACCCGCGACGAAGTTGTACTCGGGCGTGCGCATCGTGATGCCGAGCGTATCGAGCAGCGGATGCATCACGACGACGCGGTGCTTGCCCGGCGTGATGCTGTCGATGCTGTACTGGCCATCGGCGTCGGTGAACGCGATGCGCGTCGTGCCGTCGACCATCACCGTCGCGTGGACGAGCGGCGACTCGTGGAGGCTGTCGATGACGAAGCCTTTGAGCGCCGAGAACGTGCTGCTCGGGGCGGATTGCGCGCCGAGAGCGCTTGCCGCGGAGACGAGCGCGGCGACGGCGAGGGTAAGGAGGTTCGCTCGCTTCATTGGGGGAACTGCGGGGTTGGAGGAGTCGATCCCAATCTATGAATGGGGCGCCGCGCCTTCTACCCCAAAACCGGCCGGTCGGTCCGGTGCGTCACCGAATTGAAGCTGGCGCGCAAGTGCCGCTGTCGCAATATGTTACAGCGGCACGACGATTTCCAGCGGTCACAGGTGTTCGAACTCGTTGAGGGTGTCCAGCTCCTCGAGATCGACATAGCAGTAGGGACCGACCTGTGTGAGCCCGGCGCGGCGAAACAGACGGCGGTATTCATCGGCCGTTCGTTCATGCCAGTTCAGGCGATCGCCTTCCATCTCGTCGCGCGTCGTGAACGACTCGATGTACGCGACGCCGACGAGCATCGCGCGAATCGCGCGCAGGCCGCGTTCGATGTCCTTCGTCGGCACGTACTGGAGGACGTCGGCACACACCACGACGTCGACGGTGCGCGGCATTCGCAGCTTCGCCAGCTCGCCGAGGGTGCCCCGTCGGATGTTTCGTGATTTGCCGAATCGCTCGATCGCGTACTCGCTCGAGTCGACGCCGATGTAGCGCACGTCGGGACGAAGACGGTGCAGGATGGGGTACCACGGCGCTTCGCCGCAACCGACGTCCAGCACCGAGCGAATGCGGCGTCCGAGCAGAAACTCGGCGAGCGACACGACCATGCGAACCTTTCGCTCGAGACTCTCGCGGGTGCTCACGCGATCGACGGGGTCGCGATACCAACGCTCGAAATAGGCGCGATCGTACGATTTCATCTCGCTCTTCGAAAATCGTGAAGAATGGACGCCGGGGGCACGTCGTCTGCGCGTCAATCTACGTCCACGCTCTCGAATGGAGGCAGGGCCCATGGACGAGCACCGCCGCGACAGTCGGAACGAGTATCGGGCAGACGATCGCGATCGCGCCGAGGACGAGCGCGAGTCGGAAAGGCAGGACGATCTCACTCGCCGGCGCGAGGAGCAGCGCCGGTCGCATCTCACTCACCGCGAGCGCGAGGAGCGCTGGCCGATCGGGTGATATGGACCGCGGAACTCCGACCGTAGGTGCGCAGCGCCGAAGGGAGGAGCAATAAACCACCGGGCTGGCCAAACGCGCGGCACTAGCCCATTGTGTCTGAATGGACATCGCCGCCCGCCCCGACGATCCCGCCGTGGAAGAAATGGCGCGATCGATCTTCACCATGTTTCCACGCTGCATGCGATGCGGCGAGCCGATCGCACGCTATGAGGACGCGGATGTCCGCGTCCTCAGTCACCGCGTGGTGCACAAGCAGCCGTGCTACGACGGCAGCGGGTTGTCGACGGGAATCCCCGGCGACGGCTGATTGGGCGGCGGATCGATGATCTTCACCGGCGTCTCCTCGGGATTCGCCGGGCCTGGCTGAGGCGGCTGCGGGAACGGTTCCTGATCGGGCCGTGGATCTGGTGCAGGAGCGGTCATGACGGGCTCGCGGAGGGTTACGCGAGCCGGCCCTGCACGTTTCGCGCTTGCCGCATGGCCACGACCAACCCGATCGCCGGAAGTAGGCCGAGGCCGATCACCGCCAGATTCTGCTGCCGCGACAGCCCCACCGCATGCGCGAGCAGCGCGAGCACGCCGAGACCAGTCAGCAGGTACAGCAACCGCGTCGACAGGATCGTCGCACGGCCGCGCAGCACACTCATCGGCAGCGTGACGGCGAGGATCAGCCAAAGCGGATTGAACAGCAGCAGATTCTCGTTCGAATGCGCGAAACGGTGGTCGGTCCATGCCCAGAGAATCGTCAGCAGCACACCGAGAATGCCGCACGCCGCCGCCCAGACCGCGAAGACGGTCGCCGCAGTGACGCGACCAGCGCCCGGCTTTCGCGCCGCGTAGCCGAGCGCGGCGAGCAGGATGCCGAGCACCGCGCCGGCCGGCCAGAGCCACGCGAAGCGCGGCGGCGTCGACGGCTCCGGAGGACGCGACGCCTGGAAGATCACCCGCTCGCTCTTCACCAGCGGATGCAGCGCGCCGGTGGAATCCTTCACCTGACGAGTCGCGACCCAGTCGTGCAGCTTCCGCGGCAGAAACATCTCCTGCCACTTCGTGATCTCGCGATCGCTCGGCTGCCCGAGTCCGATGTTCACGCCGAGGACGAGCGGCTTGTCGCCCTGCATGAGTCGCAGAGCGTGCCAGCGATAGCTCGTGCCGCTCAGCGAGTCGGCGCCGACGCGCAGCTGTCCGCCGAGCACGCGGTCGAGGATGTCGCGCGGACGGGTCGCGCAGTTCTCGACGAAGTAATCGTACCGGTAGTGAATGTTCTCGGGCTGCGCGTTGGTGTTGATGATCGCGACGAGCGAGTCCTTCTGCGCGGGCGAGAGGTCGAGCTCCTGCGCGGTGACGCTGCGATTCCAGTAGCGATAGGCGAAGAGCACCTGGTCGAGGCGATCGCCACCCATCGAGTAGACCATCAAGCCCTGCAGGAAGTGCAGGATGAAGTTCGGGGCGCGCATGTTGAACACGCCCCAGTTGAACACCGTGTCGCGGCCGGTCGCGTTGTCGTGCAGCCAGATCGCCGAGTGGCCGAAGTTCTCCCAGACCTCGGTGCCGTTGCCCATCGTGAGGAGATTCACGGTGAGGTCGCGGCCAGGCGCGTGCGTCGGGTCACGGCCGGAGACCGGATCGAGGAGCGCGGATCGAGGATCGAGAGAATCTCGACTCCCGATCCCCGATCCCCGATCCCCTGTCTGAGCATTCAACGAGGCAGCGAGCGCAAGCAGAGCGCCTGCCCGGGCGAGCATTCGGAGCATTCCTGAAAGCTAGCGCGGTGCTACCGAGCCCGGCACGAGGGCGTCGTACTCGGCC
>CBHWBX010000214.1:0-7445 GCA_966111935.1 uncultured Gemmatimonadaceae bacterium | reverse complement strand
GTCGAAAACCCCCGCGCTCACTTCAGGCTCGAGAACGCGACCTCTACCGCCGCCGCTCCCGATTCCCGATCCCCGATCCCCGATCCTCAGAACGGCAAATCGTCGTCCTCGTCGTTCAACGCGTTCGGGAAATCTTCGAAGTCGTCACCGCCGCCCGCACCCGCGCGCGCCTTCGGCGCCGAGGCCGGAGCAGACGAACGACGCGGCATGCTCTCGCCGCCGCCGAAGTCGCTGCCGCCCTTGCCGCCGAGCATGATCATCTCGCGCACATTGATCTCGGTGCTGTAACGCGTCTGTCCGTCCTTGTCCTGCCACTGACGGTACTCGATGCGCCCTTCGACGTAGAGCTTGTCGCCCTTCTTGACGTACTTCTCGACGATGTCGGCGAGCGCCGAGCCCTTGGTGTTCCAGACGACGCAGCGGTGCCACTCCGTCTTTTCCTGCTTCGCACCGGCGGCGTCGTTCCACGTCCGGCTCGTCGCGAGCGAGAACGTCGCGACACGATTGCCGCCCGTCGTCGACCGCACTTCAGGATCGTTCCCCAGATTTCCGATCAGGGTCACTTTGTTCAAGCTACGGCTCACTGATTCCTCCTGGCGAGAGAGTTCTCTTATCCTCGCCGCTCACGGTATGATCCAGTCCGTGTCGGTGTGCAACCATTCGATCGCCGACCGACGCCTTTCACTTCATGCTGCACGTGCGACTTCACACATCCACCTGTTTCAGCGAACGCCGTAACACGATGGCATCTTCCGGCGGCTTGTCATAGTACCCGCGTCGCCGCCCGATCTCTTCGAAGTCGCGCGAGCGGTAGAGCCGCCGCGCGCGATCGTTCGAGTCCCGCACTTCGAGGTACACCGCGGAGATGTTGCGCTCCCGCGCCTCGTCGAGCGCCGCGTCGAGCAGCGCCCGTCCTACACCGCCGCCCCACGCTTCCGGGGCCACGGCCAGGTTCGCGATCTCTCCTTCATCGGCCACGAACCAGGCCACAACATAACCCGCGATCCCGCTTCCGTCACGACGCGCACAGGCGAAATAAACAGCTGGGTGCTCGAGGGCCTCGCGGAAGGATCGCGGCGACCACGGATCGCTGAACGCCGCCCGTTCGATCGCGACGATCTCCGGCACGTCGTCCGGGGTCGCCGCGCTGATCGTCACGGTCATCCGGTCGGGAGCGGGCGCCCGTGCGCCGACTCCCATTTCACCTGCGCCTCCGCCAATCGACCGTACGCCGGCTCCCAAGCGCCCAGGTCGACCGGGCCCTTGGCCTCGAGCCAGGCTATGAGCCCCGCGACCGCGCGCGCACGCGGCGTGGCCGTCATGCCATCAGCGAAGGTCGTCGGGCTGACGATGCGCGCATCGTATTCCGCCGCGACCGTCCCGACGGCGTCCGCCGGAACGAGCCGCGCCGGCTCGAGCTCGAGCAGGTCTCCGCTCGCGCTGCGATGATACAGCCCGACGTAGAACTCCCCGCGCAGCGCATCGAGCGCGGCGAGATAGCGTCCCGTGCCGAGCGACGCCCCGCCGACGATCAGCGCGAGCGACGGCACCGCGAAGAGCGGCAGTCCGGCGCCGCTGGCCAGCCCCTTCGCGATCCCGCCGGCGATGCGCAGGCTGGTGAAGCTCCCGGGCCCCGCGCCGCAGACGATGCGATCGAGCCGGCGTACCGGTACGTCGGCCTGCGCCAACGCCTCGACGACGGCCGGCATCAGATGCTCGTGCGCGGCATCCTTCATCGCGACGTTCCGTTCGGCGAGCACCCGCGTCCCGTCGAGCACCGCGACGTCGCCCGCGTAGGTCGACGCGTCGAGGGCGAGCGTGAGCATCAGTCGATCCCGCGTCCGGCGTAGAAGAGCCGCCGCGACGGATCCTCCGGCAGATGCTGGAGGCTCATCGGCACGCGATCGTTCGGCAGCCGATCGCCCGCACGCTCCGGCCATTCGATCAGGATGAGCGCATCGTCGGCGAGCAGCTCGTCCCATCCGATGTTCGTGAGCTCGTCCGGCGACTCGAGACGATAGAGATCGAGGTGATAGACCGGCGCACGCCCCGCGTAGCGATGCACGAGCGCGAACGTCGGGCTCGTGACCTCCTCGGTCACCCCGAAGCCGCGGCAGATCGCCTGGACGAGCGTCGTCTTCCCCGCACCGAGGTCACCGGTGACGGTGACGACGAGCGGCGCCATCGCGGCGCGTCCGAAGCGCTCGCCCCAGTCGACGAGCTCCTCCTGCGTCAGCGCGAGATGTCCATGCGCCGCGAGCGGCGGCACCAGCGGCTCGTGCGTCATCTATCGTCCACCTCGCGCGGCGCCGGCCGCGGTCTTGGATTTGTTCCCGCTCTCCTTTCGCGCGCGCACTTCGAACAGCTGATCGCGGAGCGTCGCCGCGAGCTCGAAGTCCATCGCCGCCGCGGCCTCGCGCATCTGCTCCTCGAGCATCTTCTCGAGCGACTCCACTTCCATCACTGCGTAGCCGCGCGCCGGCTCGGCGACCTTCCTGTCTTCCTTCTCGGCACGCGCATCGGCGACGCGAGTGATGAACCGCACCTGGTCGACGCTCTTGTTCACCGTCACCGGGGTGATGTTGTGCTCGCGGTTGTAGGCCGTCTGCGTCTCGCGACGCCGGCCGGTCTCCTCGAGGCACCGCTGCATCGATCCGGTGATCTTGTCGGCGTAGAAGATCGCGCGGCCGTTCACGTGGCGCGCCGCGCGGCCGACGGTCTGGATGAGCGACCGGTCGCTGCGCAGGAAGCCTTCCTGGTCGGCGTCGAGGATCGCGACGAGCGACACTTCCGGAAGATCGAGACCTTCGCGCAGCAGGTTGATGCCGACGAGCACGTCGAACTCGCCGAGCCGCAGCCCGCGTACGATCTCCATGCGCTCGATCGCGTCGATGTCCGAGTGCATGTAGCGCACACGCACCCCGACCTGCTGGAGATAGTCGGTGAGATCCTCGGCCATTCGCTTCGTGAGCGTCGTGACGAGCACGCGCTCGCCCTTCCGTTCGCGGATGCGAATCTCGTTGAGCAGATCGTCGACCTGCCCGCGCACCGGACGGATCTCGATCTCCGGATCGACCAGTCCCGTCGGCCGGATGATCTGCTCGACGACGACGCCCTCCGAGAGGCGCAGCTCCAGATCGGCGGGTGTTGCCGAAACGAAGATCGCGCTCGGCAGACGGAAGCCGTAGTCGACGAGCGTCAGCTTGCGCGCACGGTCGCCGTTGAACATGCCGCCGATCTGCGGCAGCGTGACGTGCGACTCGTCGACGACGACGAGAAAGTCTTCCGGGAAGTAGTCGAACAGACAGGCCGGCCGCTCGCCCTCCGAGCGTCCCGCGAGATGACGCGAGTAGTTCTCGATCCCCGCGCACGTTCCGATCTCGAGCATCATCTCGATGTCGAAGTTCGTCCGCGATTCGAGCCGCTGGGCCTCGAGCAGCTTGCCGGCGTTGCGCAGCTCGGCGAGCCGCCCCTCGAGCTCCTCGCGGATGATCTTCACCGCTCGCTCGAGCGTCGGCCGCTGGGTCACGAAGTGCTTCGCCGGATAGATCGCCGCGCGCTCGAGGTTCGCGATCGTCTCACCGGTGAGGACGTTGATCTTCGTGATCCGCTCGATCTCGTTCCCCCACATCTCCACGCGGACGCCCTGCTCCTCGTACGCCGGGAAGATCTCGACCGTGTCGCCGCGCACGCGGAAGGTGCCGCGCTCGAACGCGACGTCGTTCCGGTTGTACTGGATCTTCACCAGCGCGCGCAGGATGTCATCGCGCTCGATCTTCTGCCCCTTGAGCAGCGTGACCATCTGCTCGCGGTACGATACCGGATCGCCGAGGCCGTAGATCGCCGAGACGGTCGCGACGATGATGACGTCGTCCCGCTCCATCAGCGACGACGTCGCGCGCAGCCGCAGCCGGTCGATGTCCTCGTTGATCGACGCGTCCTTCTCGATGTACGTGTCGGTCGTCGGGACGTACGCTTCCGGCTGGTAGTAGTCGTAGTACGAGATGAAGTACTCGACCGCGTTGTGCGGGAAGAAGCTCTTCAGCTCTCCGTAGAGCTGTGCGGCGAGCGTCTTGTTGTGCGACATCACGAGCGTCGGGCGCCCGTGTGCCTTGATGACGTTCGCGATCGTCATCGTCTTGCCCGAGCCGGTGACGCCGAGCAAGGTCTGGAACCGGTCACCACGTTCGAGACCGCGCGTCAGCTCGGCGATCGCTTTCGGCTGATCGCCCGCGGGCTGGAACGGGGCCTGGAGGTCGAACTCGGCGCGAGGCATACGCGGTAATATAACACCATCTGCGGCGTTTGTTCGGGTCGCTATTCTGCGCTAGCCGGCCCCCCGCAAAATTCCTCCCTCGCCGAGGCTTCCCGAAGTGGCCCCACCGCATTCGCGCCGCGCACTGTTCGGTTGGAGCGCGTTGTTCGCATACCTGTGCATTCTGCTGCTCGTCGTCGGCAGCGAGACGGCGCTGCACTTCACCGGCCCGGCGATCGACGGGCCGTTCCAGCTGTACAACGCGCTCCGGCGGATCGCCGTCGGCCAGCGCCCCGGGGTGGATTTCCAGTTCTTTCACGGCGTCCTGATCCCGTATCTGCATTACCCGTTTTTCCGGCTGCTCGGCGGGCAATTCTTCGATTCGGAGATCACGCGCGAGGTCGTGTCGACGCTGCTCTACCCGATCAGTGTCGTCGTCTTTCTGAAGTTCTTCATCAAGGACTGGACGCGCACGATGGCCTGGTCGGCGATCGTGATGGCGGCGTCGATCGCGTTGCGCATGACGTCCGTGCTCGTGGCGATCAACAGTCTTCTCGGGATCCGGTCGATGCTGCCGGTGCTCTTCCCGGTCGTGCTCTCGCTCCCGATCCGTCGGGGAGCGCGCACCCTGCTCGGCGCGCTGACGATCGGCGGCTCGTTGCTCCTCGGTACCGAGCAGGGGCTTTCGACGATCGCCGCGCTGCTCATCGTCACCGTGGTCGCCGCACTTCGGAGCGGCGAACGCCAGGCGTACGTCGTCGACGCGATCGCGATGATCGGCGGCGGCGTTGCGACCCTCGCCGTCGTGCTGATGATGCTGGGCGGCGTCGCCGGGATGCGCGGCGCAATCGCCTACAACTTCCGCATCGTTCCGCTCGACCAGTACTGGTACTTCGGCGCCCCCCCGAACGTCTTCCTCTCGAGCTGGCGCGCCGTTCCGTCGATCGCGTTCACGATCCTGAAGATGCCGGTCATCTTCGTCATCGGCATCGCGGTGACGGTCGTGGCGCTCCGCCGCTTCTGGGACTGCGCCGGCCATCCCGAGGAGCGGCGCGAATATGCGTTCGCCGTCGGTCTGGCCTATGGCGTGGTCTCCTGCGCGTCGCTGCTCGGCATCTGGGCCGCGGCATACATCCAGCCGGTCGAGCGCATCATGCTCCTCGTCGGCGCGGTGTACCTCGACGAGGCCCTGCGGCGGCGCGATCGTCGCCTGGCGCGCCCGCTCGCCGGCGGTGTCGGCCGGTCGACGCTCGGCGTCGCGGCCCTGTCGCTGGTCGCGATGATCGCGGTCGTCCCGTCGTTGTTCGCGACGACGTTCAAGTTTCTTCCGCACGTGGTGTGGGATCACGTCATCCACCGGAAGGGCCCCGTCTATTCGGGCATCTGGATGACGACGATTCCGGAGAGTCAGGCAATCCTCGACGCGCATCGGAAGCCGAACGGCGAGCTGCCGTCGCTCTGGTCCACGTACGCTGGTCTGCTCGAGGCGAGGAACGGCATCTTCCAGCCGTCGACCGACTACATCATCCACGCGCTCGGCCCGGACGGGCGCGCGCGGTACGTCTCGGACTTCAAGCGTGTGCGTCCGGAGCTCGTCCAAACCGTGAGCCCGCTCTACACGCAGTACGAGAGCTGGATCGAGAATACGAGCTGGGATTTCTACGCCGAACTGCTGCACAACTACAAGATCGTCGGCGCCACCGACTGGTCGATCTTCTGGGAACGTCTGCCGAGCGCGGACTCGGTGACGAGCGCGCCGTGGTCGCTCGATCTCGACGGGAAGACCAACACCGTGAAGCTGCCGCCCGTCCCCGGGGATACGTCGTCGGTGACACTGCTCCAGATCGAGCTGGACTACGACGTCCACAATCCGCTGCACGTCCTGCCGGTCGTCGGCGCGATGCCGCGCTACCTCGTCGCGTCGCGGAATGCGATACAGCGCGACCCGGTGACGCTCGATCCATACGTGAAGCAGTCGCGCTTTCCGCTGATCGTCCGCGGCGGGCAGTCGGCGGAGCTGCAGTGGAATACGTTCGGGCTGCTTCCGGGTGCATCGATCTCGGTGCACCGCATTCGCGCGTCGCTGATCCCCGTCAGCGGCAACACCGGGGTGTGGCTGAACGCGCTGATCGAGTCGCAGACGAAGCAGATGACGCAGTGATCGAACGCCGAGCGTCACACGGAGACCGCGCTCCGTGCGACGCCGGAGGTCTCATCCGTCCGCCGTCAGCCGCTCCCGGCGCGCGACGTCCGTGATTCCCTTCACCCGCCGCGTCGCCCGGATGATCTTCTCGAGGTGGACGAGATTCTCCACCTCGACGAGGATCGATCCCGTCGTCCGCCCGTCGACGCTGCGCAGATCCATCGATTTGATGTCGGTGCCCGTCGCGCTCACCGCCGACGCCACGTCGGCGTACAGCCCGCGGCGATCGTTCGCCTCGAGCGCCAGACGGATCAGGAAGCGCTCGCCCGCCGCCTCCTGCCAGTCGATCTCCAGCCGCCGCTCCGGCTCGTGCGCGAGCAGCAGCAGGTTCGGACAGTCCGCGCGATGGATGCTCACCCCGCGCCCGCGCGTCACGTAGCCGACCACCGGATCGCCGGGCACCGGCTGGCAGCACTGCGCGTAGCGTACCATCAGGCCGTCGACGCCCTGAATGCGCACGCCCTTCGTCGACGAGCCGCCGCCGGTGACGCGATCGACGAACCGCTCGAGCACACTCGGCTTCGCCGGCTCCGTCTCTTGGATGTCCGGGTAGATGTGCTTCAGCGCCAGCGCGATGTTCACGTCGCCCTGCCCGACCGACGCGAGCAGGTGCGTGCCGTCGACGAGGCTCAGCACCTTCGCCGCTCGGTCGAGCTGATCGTCGGTCGGCTTCGTGAGCCGGCGACGCTTCACCTCGCGATCGAGGATCTCCTGTCCGAGCTTCTCCGCGCTCGACTGCGCTTCACGCCTGAGGACCTGACGGATCTTGTGGCGCGCACGGCCGGTACGGACGTGGGCGAGCCAGTCGCGCGTCGGCTTCGCCGTCGTCGACGTGATGATCTCGACCGTCTCCGAGTTGCGCAGCGGACGTGAAAGCGGCGCAATACGCCCGTTTACCTTCGCGCCCGCCGTGTGCAGGCCGATCTCCGTGTGCACGGCGAAGGCGAAATCGAGCGGCGTCGCGCCTTTCGGCAGCTGGAAGACGTC
>CBHWBX010000213.1:0-7473 GCA_966111935.1 uncultured Gemmatimonadaceae bacterium | reverse complement strand
CGCCTTACGCAGGGAGGGTGGCCCATGAATCAAGCTGACGAAGCCGCGCTGTCGAACTATCCGCATGGACGCGGCTACGGCAACGATTACATGCGCGGTGGTGAAGTCCACGGCGGGTACGGCTACGCCGATCGAGACGAATACTCCAAGGCCCGCGGCGAGCTCGCGTCACGCGGTGCGTCGCACAGCCAGTCGGCTGATCAACCCCACTCAGAAACGCGAACGTAGCGGGTCTCGTCGCCCCCCTCGGCGACATCGGCTCGCTTGTTTTCTTTCCTGGTGATGGTGCAGCGCGCGGACGGGACCCCGCGCGCTTGTGTTTTCTGGGGGATCGGGGATCGAGGAGCGGGGATCGAGAGTGGGTTACTTCTCGAGGGTGCGCCGGAGGTTCGTCAACATGCGGCCAATCGCGTCGGTGTGGACGAAGATTGGCTCCGCAGTGGTTGCGTCGGTGAAGCCAAGCTTGATCGCGATCTCGGTCTGCGTCTCTAGTTCAGCGACAGAACCTCGCGCGATCACGACTAAACGGCGTTTGTCCGCGCGCGACCCACGCTCGTTGCCTTCGGCGAGATTCGACGGAATCGAGATCGCCGCCCGCCGCATTTGCGACGTGAGGCCAAAGCGCTCGTCGTCGGGAAAATCGGCTGTCAGCCGGTAGACTGCTTCGACCAGTTCGAGCCCCGCCTGCCACGCTCTCAGATTGCGGTAGTTGCCCGTACCGCGACCCGCGTCATGAGGGTTTCTCATGCACACGACGGTAGAGCACCGGCGTCAGTGCATCGTCAGGCTCCCGCTCCTCGATCCCCGATCCCCGATCCCACTTCAAACCCTTTCGCACGCAGCCCGCTAACAAGCCCAGTCTTGTCGGCGGCATGGAGATATGCCTCCTCGACGTCAATCTGCCGCGTCTCTACCAACTCCACCAACGCATCATTCATCGTCACCATCCCCACGCGCTTCGACGTCTGCATGATCGCGCCGACCTGAAACGTCTTTCGTTCGCGAATGAGGTTCGCGATCGGCGGGGTGTTGAACAGCACTTCGCGCGCGGCGACGCGGCCGCCGCCGATCTTCTTGCAGAGCGTCTGGGAGATCACGCCGCGCAGGGAGTCGGCGAGCATCACGCGGATCTGTTCCTGTTGATCGGCGGGGAACTGGTCGATGATGCGGTCGATCGTCGTCGCGGCGGTGGTCGTGTGCAGCGTCGCGAAGACGAGGTGTCCCGTCTCCGCGGTCTCGAGCGCGATCGACACGGTCTCGAGGTCGCGCATCTCGCCGATCAGGACGACGTCGGGATCTTCGCGCAGCGCGGCGCGGAGGGCGGACTTGAAGGAGCGCGTGTGCATGCCGACCTGGCGCTGCGAGACGACGCAGCGTTGGCTCGGGTGCACGAACTCGATCGGGTCCTCGATCGTGATGATGTGATCAGTGCGCGTGCGGTTCACGAGGTCGACGAGCGCGCAGAGCGTCGTCGACTTGCCGGAGCCGGTCGGGCCGGTGACGAGCACGAGGCCGCGCGTCAGCGAGCAGAGACGCTGCACTTCCGGCGACAGCCCGAGATCGTCGACGGTGACGACGGCGGGCGGGATGCGGCGGAACACCGCGGCCATCCCCGAGCGGTCGCGGAAGGCGTTCGCGCGAAAGCGCGCGCAGCCGGCGATCTCGTACGCGAAGTCGGTGTCGCTCGTCTCGGCGAACTCGGCGCGGTTCGCGTCCGGCATCGTCGCCTCGACGAGTGCCGTGACCTCGTCGGCGCGGAGGCGCGGAAGCTCGGCGAGGCGGACGATCTCGCCGTGACAGCGCAGGATCGGCGACTCGCCGGCGCGGAGGTGCAGATCCGATGCGCCGCGCGCGACGGTGAGGCGCAGCAGCTGCTCGATGCGCTCGCGCGCCGGTTCGTTCACGCGGACCACGAGCGGGTCAGGTTCGACGGTCTCCCCGGCGGCATCGCCGTCGCTCACGAGTGCAAGCGCCGGCAGCGGCGCCTGCGCTTCGACGGGATCGATGCGAACGGTCCAGCGGCCGTCGCGCACCGCGGCCTGCGCCGCGAACGCACCGTCGGTGGAGACGTAGGTGAACTCCGCCGCCGCCCCGCGCTCGAGATGACGCGCCGACTCGGGCGGCGCGACCTCACGGAGGAGCGAGACGATCTGCGAGCCGGTGAGCGGCGTGCGCGTCACCGGACGCCCGTCGCCGGTGCCGGTGGCGAGATACTGCGCGGGAACTCCTTCCTCGAGCGTCAGAACTCCGGCCTTGTTCCCCGCCATGACGGCGAGCAGACGATCGAGTTGTGCCATGTGCGACGAAGACGTGAGGGGTTATCGTCGCTGTCGCACCTGCGCGATCTGGCGACGATTGATCAGAAGGATGTCCGCCGCCGACCGCAGCGTGAGAAACGACTGGCGATCGTCGGCATTGAGGAAGTCGAGGAGCCGCGGATGCTCCCCGCGCATCTCGAGGCGCAGCTCTCCGTTCGCGATCGAGCCGTCGGTGAGCACGACGTCGACCGCGACGCCCTTCACTTCCCTGTCGTCAGTATCGACGCCATCGGGCGGAAACTGTACGCGCAGCACCTGCGCCTTGGCGACGAGGGCGTACTCGGCGTCGCCGGTGGCGATCGGTACGAAAGGATCAGGCTCGTTGAACAGGTCGGCCGGCGTCTGCGGTCCACTGCGATAGCGCGCCGACCGCTGGAGAAACACGTCGCCGTCGAGGTGCGCGCCTCCCACGAGGTCGATCGCGACACGACGGCGCAGCTTCTCGATGCGGAACTCGGACATGGGTCTTACGGGTGAAGGTGCAATGCCCGCTCGAAGGTCTGGTCGCACTCGAGCTGGATCGTGACGTGCTGGATGCCGAGATCGGCGACGATCGCGTGCGCCTGCTCGAGCACCCTCTGATGGTCCTGACAATCGCGGACGATCGCGTGCGCGCTCATCGCGACCATGCCTGACGTCACCGTCCACACGTGCAGGTCGTGCACCGATTCCACCTCGGTGATCGTCTCGAGACGCGCCCGTACGGTGTCGAGGGCGATGTGTGCCGGCGCCGCCTCGAGAAGAACGTTGACCGATTCGCGGACGAGCGACCATGCGCCGACGACGATCAGCACTGTCGTCACGAGCGAGGCGATTGGATCCGCGGCATACCACCCGGTGAAACGAATGGCGAGCGCCGCGATCACCGTTCCGCCGGACGCGAGCGCGTCGCCGAGCACGTGCAGGTACGCGCCGCGTACGTTCAGGCTCCCTTCGCGCACGTCGTGGAGGAGCCACACGGCGACGGCGTTGAGGACGAAGCCGAGCACGGCGACCCAGAGCATGATCCCGCCGACGACCGGCTCGGGATGGCGGAACCGCTGGAGGGCCTCGTAGACGATCCATGCGGAGATGCCGAGCAGGGTCGCGCCGTTGATCAGCGCGGCGAGAATCTCCCAGCGGAGATATCCGAAGGTCTTGTGCGCCGACGCCTGCTGGCGGGACAGCCAGGCCACGAACAGCGACAGGCCGAGCGCACCGGCATCGGTCAGGACGTGACCGGCATCGGCGAGCAGGGCCAGTGAGTTCGAGACGTATCCGCCGATGCCCTCGGCCACGAGGATGACGAGCGTGAGGCCCAGGGCCAGGGCCAGGGCGCGCGTCGATCGGGCGTGGTGGTGGTGCCCGCCCGGGCCGTGGTGATGGTGGCCGTGCCCGTGATCAGAACCGTGCTGGTGTGCGTGTGCGTGTGAGTGCATAGATTTGTGCGCGTGCTTTCGCGCCTGATCGCCATTCTCGTCCTGCTGGTCCTGAACGGGTACTTCGTCGCCGCCGAGTTTGCTCTGGTGCGCTCGCGGCGTACCCGGCTCGAATCGATGGCCCGAACCGGTGACTGGAAGGCGCGCATCGCCCTTCGCGCTGCCGGAAATCTCGCGCGCGTCCTCTCGGCAAGCCAGTTAGGAATTACTCTCGCCAGCCTGGCCCTGGGGTGGCTGGCCGAAGACTCGTTCGGTACATGGGTGTCCGAGCAACTGGCCCACTTCCCGTTCGCCGTGAGCATGTCCGTGCGCGTCGGGATCGGTGCGGCGGTCGCCCTGACGCTGGTGACCTACCTCCACGTCGTGTTCGGTGAGCTGGCGCCGCGCAGCGCCGCGCTCGCTCATCCGGAGAAGTTCGCGCGCTGGCTCACGCCGCCGCTGGTCGGCTTCGCCTGGCTGGTAAAGCCCTTCACGGCGTTCCTGAACGGATCGGCAAACATGGTGCTCAAGACGTTCGGCGAGCACCCGTCCGACGAGCACGAGAACGTCCATTCCGCGGAAGAGCTGCGCATCATCGTCGAGCAGAGCCAGGAAGGGGGCGTGTTGCAGGCGCAGGACGCCGACCTCCTCGAGGGCGTGTTCGAGTTCTCGGAAAAGAACGCGCGCGAGGTGATGACGCCGCGCACGGACATCGACGCGCTCGACGTCACGTCGACGCTCGACGAGACGATGACGATGATCGACGAGAGCGGCCGGTCGCGCTATCCGGTGTACGAGGACACGATCGACAACATCATCGGCGTGCTGCTGGCGAAGGATCTCATCCCGATCCTGCGCGAGCCGCCGCCGGACTTCACGCTGCGGTCGCTCATGCGCCCGGTGCACGTCGTGCCGGGCTCGCGCGAAGTCGAAGCGGTGCTCGCCGACTTCAAGCGGCTCAAGGAGCACATGGCCGTCGTCCTCGACGAGTACGGCGGAACCGCGGGCGTGGTGACGATGGAAGACCTGCTCGAGGAGATCGTCGGCGAGATTCTCGACGAGTACGACGAGCCGTTGGAGAATCCGGAGCCGGAGGGCGCCGACCTCGTCGTCGTGCCGGGAGGCACGAACATCAACGAGCTGAACGAACGCTTCGGCCTCGACGTACCGGACGAGGATTACACGACGATCGGCGGCTTCGTCTTCGGCGCGCTCGGACGCATGCCGGTCGTCGGTGATCGGGTGACGGCCGGCGGCGCGGTGTTCGTCGTCCGCGCGATGGACGGGCGGCGAGTGGAGTCACTGTCGGTGGATCTCCACTCGGCCGGGGATCGTCGCGCGGAAGAACGCACGCCGAAATAACCGAGTAACCGCGTTTCTCCGTCGTTCGCAGCTTTCCTTGCGGGAATAGCTGCAAACTCGCGAAGCAAGAAACGCGAAACCCGCGAAGTCGCCTGGACGCGAGGACGAGCTTATTGCTTCCGCCCTCTCTCCAGCAGCTGCGGCATGTCGGCGAACTGCCAGGCGTTGAGCGCCATGATCGTCGCCGCCTGCGCGACGTCGCCGGGGACCGTCATGTCGTAGTCGTCGACCTGGGAGTGGTGCGTCCAGTTGTAGCCGCGCGTCGCCTGGTCGTAGTTGAATCCGGGGACGCCGTACGGCAGGAAGGAAAGGTGGTCGGTGCCGGTCTTGTTGCCGGACTTCACGACGAGCGGACCGAGCGACGCCGCGGGCTGGAGCATCGCCTTCCACATGTCGCGCAGCTCTTCGCGTCCCTGGAGCGACATGCCGGTGATGCGCCCCGAGCCGTTGTCGAGGACGAGCACCGCCTGAACCTTGTCGAGCTCCTTCTCGTGATCGGCGGCGTAGGCCTGTGAGCCGAACAGTCCTTCCTCTTCGCCGCTGAACAGCACGAAGCGAATCGTGCGCTTCGGCTTCACGCCCGCGGCCTTGAGGATGCGCGCCGCCTCGAGCACGGCGATCGAGCCGGTGCCGTTGTCGGTGCCGCCGGTAGCGATGTCCCACGAGTCGAGGTGCGCGCCGAGGATCACGACCTCGTTCGGCTTCTCGGTGCCGCGAATCTCTCCGACGGTGTTCCACTGCGTGAGCGTGTCGCGTCCGAAGGTGTTCTGGATGTTCGCCTCGATGCGAACACGCTCACCGCGGCGCGCGAGGCGCTGGAACTGCGAATAGACGTCGTTGCCGACGACGACCTGCGGCAGCGGCGAGATGCCGAGCGGCGATCCGCTCATCGTGAACAACCCGAACTGCTTGCCGCCGTCGCGAATGAGGCCGGCGGGCTGCTCGCGCACGACGAGCGCGGTGCGTCGCGCCTGGAATGCCGCCTCTTCGGTGTTCCGCGGACGCAGCGCGGCGCGCGCGCTGTCGAGCTTCGCCGAGTCGGCCTTCGTCATCGCCGGATCCGAGGGATTCTCGACCGGATAAGCGGGGCCGATCATCACCCACGCGCCCGCGAGCTTGCCCTTGAAGCGTTGATTGAAATCGGCCTCGGTGCGCGCGTCGACGAAGATCACATCGCCGGCGAGCGGGCCGTTCGTGCCCGGCGACCAGGCCCACGACACGCCCTGCAGCTCCCGTTGCTGCGGCGCGAGCATGCGCAGCGTCATCGGGCCGCGCGTCCAGCCGATGCCGAACTTCCACGGCTCGAGCGCGGTGCTGTCCATGCCGTACTCACGGAACTTCTGCTGCGTCCACTCGTTCGCCCGGCGCATCCCGGGGCTGCCGGTGAGGCGCGGCCCGACGACGTCGAGCAGGTATTCGAGATCGGCGTCGGCATGCGACCGCTTCGTGCCTTCGTCGATGATGCGCGCGGCGATCGCGAGATCGCCGGGCACGCGCACGTCGCGCTGCGGGACGGTTGCGGTTTGCTGCGCGACGAGCGTCGACGCCGACAGCGACAGGACCAGGGCGAAGCGTTTCACGAAGCTCTACTCCTCAGGAATGGGCCGGCGATGCGCGACGCATCCGGCTCACGATGTGCGCGCAGAGCAGGATCGACTCGATCATGCTCGACGCGTCGGCGATGCCCTTCCCCGCGATGTCGAGCGCCGTACCGTGATCCGGCGACGTGCGGGGGAACGGCAGTCCGAGCGTGACGTTCACCGCGCCGCCGAACGACGCGACCTTGATCGCCGTCATGCCGACGTCGTGGTAGGGCGCGATCACCGCATCGAACGCGCCGCGCATGGCGCGCACGAACACGGTGTCGGCCGGGAACGGTCCGGCGATCCCGGCGGCTTCGGCGGCGGGACGGAGCAGCTCGTCGTCTTCGCGACCGAAGCGTCCGTTGTCGCCCGCGTGCGGATTCAGCGCGCAGAGCGCGATCTTCGGTTCGTCGATGCCGAACCAGTCGATGAGCCCCTGCCGGGTGACACGCGCCGCATCGAGGATCGCATCACGGGTCACGGCGTTCGGCACGTCACGCAGCGCGATGTGCGTCGTGGCGAGCACGACACGCAGCGGGTTCACCATGCCGGGGTTCGGACGCGCCGCGGCGAGCATCATCGCGACCTTGCGGCCGGTCAGCGTCGCGAGCATCTCCGTATGCCCCGGATAGCGATACCCGCCTTCGAGCAGCGCCGCCTTGTCGAGCGGTGCGGTGACGATGCCGTCGACCTTCCCCTCGAGCGCGAGCGCGACGGCGCGCTCGATCGCACGTCCGGCGAACCGTCCCGCATCGGCGACCGAGCCGCCCGGGCTCCAGCTTCCCGTCTGCTCGTCGACGTCGAGGCCAGCTC
>CBHWBX010000212.1:0-7474 GCA_966111935.1 uncultured Gemmatimonadaceae bacterium | reverse complement strand
CAGGCCGAGCCGGTGATCCTGTGCGGTCTCTTCAATCGGAGCAACGCCGATGAACAGGACGAGGTGCAGGAACGTCTTGCCCTCGGCGTCGCGAGCGCGGCCCTTCAGCGCGCGACGACTGACAACCCGGTCGTGCCGACGCGCGGCTATCGGACCGGGCTCGAGGTGCGCTACTCGGCGCCGTTCATCGGCTCGAACCCGACGCTCGATTTCTTCAAGGTCACCGCGAACTTCGCCTGGTATCACCAGCTGCGTCGCGGCGTGGTGTTCGCGGCGAACACGACGGGCGGTCTCATCCTGGGCGGCCAGACCATCGAAGGCACCCGCCTGCCGCCGCCGCAAGAGCGGCTTTACGCGGGCGGTCCGACGAGCATGCGCGGGTATCAGCAGAACCAGCTCGGCCCGCAGGTCTACCTGCTCAATCGCGATCAGCTCGACAGCACGAACGTCAGCCCGAACACCTTCTACTACACGTCGAAGATCGGCGCCCGCCAGGATCGCAGCATCCCCGGCGGCGGCAATCTGCTCGCGCTGTTGAACGCCGAGCTGCGAATCCGCGATCCGTTCTTCCCGGACCTGATCGAGTACGCGCCGTTCATCGATGCGGGGCAGGTCTGGGCGACGCAGATCTCGACGAACGTGACGCGGCAGCCGATCGCCTGGGCGCCCGGACTGGCCGTCCGCTACTTCTCGCCGGTAGGTCCCATTCTCGTGAATGTGGGGTACAACCATTACCCGCCGACACCGGGGCCCGCGTACTTCCTCTCCAGCGCCGGCGAGGGCACGCGTCCATTGATCTGCGTCACCAATCCGGGCGATGCGCCGATTCCGGTCGTGCGCACGGCGGAGGGACTGGTGCAGAACAACTCGAGCTGTCCGGCCAACTTCTCTCCGCCGTCGGCGAAGAACTTCTTCCAGCGTCTCACCTTCACGATCACGATCGGTACCGCGTTCTAGATGACCCGCCGCAAGCTCGTTGCGCTCGTCGGCGCCATTGCGTTGCTCCTGATCGGGCTCGTCGTGATTTCGACGAGCCTGTTCTTGACGCGCACGGATACCGGACGGGCGCAGGTGCGGGGGATCGTCGTGCCGCTTCTCGAGAAGAAGTGGCCGAACGCGAAGATCTACGTCGGGAAGGTCGGTGGAAGCCTGATCACCGGGATCACGATCGACTCGATCGCGATCCGCGACCGCCGCAACGAGCTGTTTCTGAGCACGGGCCGCGTCACGCTCGAGTGGAACTGGCGCGACCTGATCGACTATCGCATCTACGTCCAGCGGGCGAACGTCGAGCATCCGTACGTCCACATCGTCCAGTGGAACGACGGCACCTGGAACTTCAAGGACATCTTCGCGACGAAGAAGTCGAACGAGCCGGAGAAGCCGAAGACGCCGAACACGCGCGGGCTTGGCGACTACATCGTGCTCGACTCGGTCACGGCGCACAACGCGACGTTCCTGCTGACGATGCCCTGGCATCCGGACGACAGCCTCAAGGGCCGCCTGCGCGACAGCGTGATCAAGGCGCACCTCGAGAATCCGGAGAAGGCGGTGGCCCGCACCTGGGATGGCTTCGGCCGGACCTATGCGTGGCGGAACGGCAACGGCCTGATCTCGCACATCCGTCTCGCCGATCCGGACAGCGATCGCTTCGGCCGGCTCTATCGCATCGGATCGATCTCCGTCGACGAGTACATCCCGACCTTCCAGTTCCGCAATCTGCGCGGCGACGTGCGTCACCTTGGCGATTCGATCTGGATCGACGTCCCGCACTTCGAGATGCCGAAGTCGGTCGGCCGCGCGAAGGGAAAGGTCTGGTGGGGCAGCGATCTTCCCGTGCGCTACGCGATCGACATTCGCGGCGACTCGGTGGCGCTCGACGACGTGAACTGGGTCTATCCGACGCTGCCGCGGACCGGCGGCGGATCGCTCGACCTGCTGATTCGGAACGACCCGAAGAACCTCTCGATCGTCGACTTCCGTCTCCAGAACATGGATGTGCGGAGCACGGGCTCGCATCTCACCGGCAACATGTGGTTCGGGATCGGTGCACCGGTCCTGCTCGTGCGCAACGTCGACCTCAAGGCGGATCCGGTCACCTTCGATCTGATTCGCACGCTCAACGGCAAGCCGTTCCCATATGATTGGCGCGGCGACCTGTTCGGCACGGTGAAGGGACGCGGTGGACCGCTGACGCACTTCGTCGTCGACGATGCGAAGATGACCTTCCGCGACGCTCACGTGCCCGGCGCCGTCTCGCGCCTTGCCGGCCGCGGTGAGCTCGACATCCTGTACCCGGCGCTCACGGCGTTCCACAACTTCAACGTCGACGTCGCGTCGCTCGACCTGCGGACGATCGAGTTCCTCAACCCGGCGTTCCCCCGGCTGGGCGGATTCGTCTCCGGCACGGCGACGCTCGATTCGTCGTGGCTCGATGTGCGCTTCTCGAACGCGAACCTCGCGCATCAGGACGGCCCCGGCGAGCCGTCCCGCGCGACGGGCAGCGGCCGCGTGACCTACGGCACGCTGATGACGTACGACATGACGCTCGACGCACAGCCGCTCAACATGACGATGCTCGCGCGCTCGGAGACGTTCAAAAGCCTGCCGCTTCGCGGGCTGTTCAGCGGTCCGCTCCGGATTCGCGGCACCGCGCCCGATCTCGAGATCGCGACGACGCTCAGCAGCAGCGCCGGAAGCGTGAGCTTCGAGGGACGCGCCGACGTCGATTCGATCGGCGGCTACGGCGCGCACGGCCGCGGCGAGTTCACGAACCTCGATCTTGGGCCGCTGCTCGCGCTCACCGGACTGCCCGCGGGGACGTTCAGCGGACACTACGACGTCGATGTCGACTCGATCGGCGTCACGCCGTCGTCGGTGCGGGGCACGGCGCGCGTCGCGATCGACCGCACGGTGTTCGACAGCGTGCGTGTGATGCCGTCGCAGGCGACGCTGCGCTTCGCCGACGGCCGGGTCATCGTCGATTCGCTGCGCGTGAAGACCGACGCGTTCACCGCCGAAGCGAGCGGCGGCGTCGGGCTGCCCGGCGGACGCTCGGATTCGCTGCGCTTCAACGTCTACGTCGATTCGCTCGGCGGCCTGCGTCCGATCATCTCGCATCCGGACCTGGCGCCGGGGGCGCTGGCGATCCAGCCGGATTCGCTTTCCGGCTCGGCGCGGCTCGCCGGCGTCGCGCGCGGAACGCTCGACGCGCTCCAGCTCGAAGGCGAGCTGTTCGGCAGCCGTCTCTACTTCAATAAGACGCGCGGCGATTCGGCGTACGCGCGCTTCGATCTGCGCAACGCGCTCGATCCGGCGAAGCGTACCGGCTCGATCTTCGCTCGAAGCGACAGCGTGACTCTCGCCGGCATCGCGCTCGACAGTCTCGGTGTCTCGCTCGACCTGATCGATCCGATCCATCGCACTTTCGCGATCGGTGCGATGAGTCACGGTGGGCTCACCGCCGCCGGCGGCGGGCGCTGGGCCGACTCGGCGGCGACGCAGTCGATCGTGCTCGACTCGCTCGGCCTCGCGGTCGGCGAGAGCCGGTGGCGTCTTGCCTCGCCGGCGCGCATCGTCATCGACAGCGCGGCGACGCGCATCGACTCGCTGCTGGTGCGCAATCGCGACTCGGCCTTCGTGTCGATCGTCGCGAACGTCCCGGAGATCGGACCGGCGGTGGCGCGACTGCGCGGCTCGGCGGTGCCGCTCACCGACGTCGGCATCATCGCGCAGCTCAGCGACACATTGCACGGCGCGGCCAACTTCGACGTCACGGCGACCGGCACCAAGCAGCGTCCGGCGATCGACGCGTCGATCGATCTCGAGCGCGTCCAGTGGAGCGGCGTCGACATCGATCGCGTGTCCGGAAAGGCGCAGTATCGCAATCAGCGGCTCGTCGCCAATGCCGAGGCGGTCCGTCAGGGGACCGCGGCCGTGACGATGAACGCGAGCTGGCCGCTCGACATCAGCCTGTTCGCGGTGAAGCAGCGCAACGACTCTGTGGACGTCACGGTGAGAACGGCGAACACCGAGCTCGCGATCCTCAAGCCGCTCTTTCCGCGCGGCACGGTGGATTCGGTGCAGGGCCGCCTGACCGCCGAGATCACGGTCACGGGGACGACCGCGGCCAAGCTCTATGGCGTCACGGCGTCGATCGCGAATGGACTGGTGCGCGTCGTTCCCGCGGGCGTCACCTTCCGTGAGATCAACGGCGACGCCCTCGGCAGCGTGAACGCCGCCGGGCAGGACAGCGTCAACGTCAACCTGAGCGCTCGCACGAGCGATCGCGATCAGGTCGCGCTCTCCGGCTGGGTCGCGAACCTGGCGGGCGTGAAGGGCGATCCGCGATTCGATCTCCGGCTCACGGCCGACTCGCTGCATGCCTTCAACAAGCGCTCGGTCGCCGACGTGTATCTCTCGACGCCGCCCCGCAGCCCGCTGCGGCTCCAGGGAACGCTCGGCGCGCCGGTGCTCACCGGCAGCCTGCACGTCGATCGCGGCTCGATCTTCCTTGCCGATCCCGATCTCGCGCGCAAGCTCGCCGTCGAGGCCATCGAGGAGAGCTCCACCACGCGACAGAGCCGTCCGTCGATGTTCACGACGCTGCTGACGAACCTGCGCATCGCCAGCGTTCCGGTGACGCTCGGCGAAGACGTCCGCCTGCGCTCGAACGAGGCCGACGTCCGTCTGACCGGACAGCTGGAGCTCGTGAAGTCGAGCGTCGCGAGCCGCGTCGTCACGTCGACCGGCGAGCTGGTCCCTGGTCTGACGCTCAGTGGCACCCTGTTCACGACGAGCGGCACGTACAACCTGAACCTCGGCATCGTGCAGCGCGAGTTCACCGTGCTGCCCGGCGGCACGGTGACGTTCGACGGCAGCTCGCCGGAGACGCCGCTCGTCGACATTCGCGCGCGCTACAACGTCAAGCAGTTCAAGGATCGCGACCTTGGCGTGATCGTGAACCTGCGCGGCCGGCTGCCGCAGCCGACGATCGAGTTCTCGAGCGATGCCGAGTACACCATCGCGACGTCGGATCTGCTGAGCTATCTGATCACCGGGGCACCCGGTTTCGACTTCGGCGCCGATCGCACGACGCAGCAGCTGCTGGCCGCGGTGCTCTCGCCGACCGTCAGCGCCGTCGTCGCCGATCGTCTGCGCCGCAGCCTTGGCGGCTTCGTCGATGCGTTCCAGCTGGAGCTCGGGACGTACAACCTTGGCAACCAGGGTGGCGGAGTGTTCTCCGGCAGCAATATTCGGAACTATCTGAACACGGCAACGATCTCCGCGGAGAAGCGTGTGTACCGCGATCTGTACGTCGGCGTGAATGCGGGCTTGTGCGGGTTGCGCGACATCGGCAGCGGCCGCTTCGCCGGGCTTGGTGCAAAGGTCGAGTATCGCTTCCGCCCCGACCTCTCGCTCGTCGCGACGTACGATCCGTCTTCGACCGAGGCGCGCGGCTGCGTCGACAACACGCTGGATCTGCTGAGCCTCGTGCCGGCGCCGGCCACGTTCAGCTTCGCGGTTCGCCACACGTGGCGCTTCTGATCCGGCGCGCCGTCATCATCGCGAACCCCGCGGCTCGTCGCGGGAAGGCGCTCGCCGCAAAGGCCTGCGCGGCGTTTGCCCGGCAGGGCGTCGAGTGTGACCTGTTGTTTACCGAGCGCCCGGGGCATGGCGCCGAGCTCGCGCTGCACCATGCGCCGCATTACGACGCCATCTTCGCGCTCGGCGGCGACGGCACCGTGATGGAAGTCGCGGGTGCGCTCGCCGGTACGGAAACGAAGGTCGGCGTGCTCGCGGGTGGGACGGGAAACCTGCTCGCCCGTGCGCTGGGCATCCCGCTCGGCGTCGAACGCGCGGTCGCCCAACTACTGAGCGGCGAGCAGCATCTGATCGATCTGGGGCGCTTCCCGTCGGGCCACCGTTTCTCGATCGCCGCCGGCGTGGGCGTGGACGCGGCGATGGTTGCTGAAACGCCAAGCTGGCTCAAGCGTCGTTTGGGTGTCCTGGCGTACACGATCATGGGCTCGCGGGCCGCGTTGCGGGCCGTGTTCCGTCGCCAGTACTTCCTCGTCCGTCTGACGATCGACGGCACGGTGTACGAGCGGCGCGCCGCGGCGGTGATGATCGCCAACTTCGGCGCGGTGCTCGGCAATCGCATCACGCTGGGCCCGGAGATCCGTACCGACGATGGTTTGCTCGATGGCTGCATCTTCTCACCGAACTCGCTCGGCGACGCGCTCCGCATCATGTGGCGGATGCTGCGGCGCGACTTCACGTCCGATCCATGCATGCTGTACGCGCGCGGAAGCCATGTGCGCGTCGAGACCGAGCCGCCGCTGCAATGGCAGGCGGATGGTGAGCTGATGGGCATGACGCCGTTCGAGGTTGTCGTCGAGCCGCTGGCTTTGCGGCTCCTGGTTCCGCGACGGAGCTGAGTTGACGACCGACGCCGTCGCGCAGCCGACGCCCGCGACGCTCGATGCGTCGCCGAACGCGCTCGCGCGCCTCCTGCGCGAACGTGATCAATTGTTTTCGCTGCACGAGGCGCTCGCCGACGTCGAACGCGCGCGCACGCTCGGCGAGCGGCTCCGGATCCTCGTCCAGGCGATCCAGCGGCTCGGCTACGGTGAGGTCGAGACGATCGACGGGTACGCGATCCCCGCGCACGCGAATGTCGTCTCGCTGATCAGCAACTCCGCCTATCTCGACACCGAAGAGCTGATCGTCCCGCTGCGCGCCGTGGGAGGCGCGACCGTCGCGACGCTCGTGCTGCGCGGTTCCACCGAGCCCGGACCGCCGTCGCTCGCCCACGTGCGCACCGTGGAGCTGTTTGCCCAGCAGGTGGCGTCGATCATCGAGAATGCGCGCCTCTACGAGGAGAGCCAGCTCGAGCGCGGCCGCGGCGAAGCGATCAGCGACATCGCGCGCGCGATCGGCAGCTCGCTCCGCCTCACCGACGTGATGGGCCTCAGTCTTCGCCACGCGACGGCGCTGCTCCACAGCCAGGGCGCGACGGTGAGCCTCCTGCGCGACGAGCACCTCATCATCGTCGCCGCGCACGGCGTCGGCGAGCTGCTGCTCGGCGCGCCGCTGCCGACCGAAGGCAGTCTGACGGGCAAGGCGGTGCGCGAGAGCCGCACGCTCATCTGCAACGATACGAGCGATCCGGAGATGTACTCGCCGTCGCGTATCGCGGCGAACATCGAGCGCACGCTCATCGCTCCGCTCATCTCCAGCACCGGCGCGATCGGCGCGATCAGCGTGCTGAATCGCGAAGCGGCCTTCACCGACGACGACGCGACCGTGTTGCAGCGTCTCGCCGATCAGGTGGCCGTGGCGATCTCGAACGCGCGCCTCTACGAAGAAGCGCGCGAGGCCGCGGAGCGATACCGGAAGGCGATCGACGACGAGCGCCGCGCGCGCGACGCCGTCGCATCGTCGGAAGGTCGATATCGCAATCTCTTCGAGT
>CBHWBX010000211.1:0-7476 GCA_966111935.1 uncultured Gemmatimonadaceae bacterium | reverse complement strand
CTACACCGACCCCAGCGCCTCACGCACCACCGGTGCGACTCGAGTCCCCAAGAGTTCGATCGACCGCATCACATCCCGATGGCTCACGCCGCCAACATCCATCTGCGCCAGGAAGCGGTCGTGATGAAACAGCTCGTGCTCGTGCAGGATCTTGTCGACGACTTCCTGCGCGCTGCCCACCAGCAGCGCCCCGCGGCGCGCGCGTGAGGATTCGAACTGCTGGCGCGTCGTTGGGGGCCAGCCGCGTTCGGCGCCGATGCGCGTCATCGCCTTCGAGTACGACGGCCAGTAGGCGTCGGACGCGCCCTGCGACGTCTCGCCGACGAACGCGTGCGAGTTGATGCTGATCTTCAGCGTCGACGGATCGTGCCCCGCGCGCTCGCCGGCGGCGCGATAGATGTCGACGAACGGAACGAAGTTGTCGGGCAGGCCGCCGATGATCGCGATCGCGAGCGGGAGGCCGAGCGTGCCGGCGCGCACCGCGGACTGCGGCGTGCCGCCCACGGCGATCCACACCGGCAGCGGATTCTGGAGCGGCCGCGGATAGACACCGCGCTCGTCGATCGCCGACGTGTGCTTCGTCCCCGGCCACGAGATCTTCTCGCCGTCGCGCAGCTTCAGCAGCAGCTCGAGCTTCTCGGCGAACAGCTCGTTGTAGTCACCAAGGTCGTATCCGAACAGCGGAAACGATTCGATGAACGAGCCGCGACCAGCCATGATCTCGGCGCGACCGCCGGAGAGCAGATCGATCGTTGAGAATTGTTGAAACACGCGAATCGGATCGTCGGAGCTGAGCACCGTGACGGCGCTCGTAAGACGGATCCGCTTCGTGCGCATCGCCGCGGCGCCAAGGATGATCGCGGGCGAGGACGCGGCATAGTCGGGACGATGGTGCTCGCCGACGCCGAACACGTCGAGCCCGACTTGGTCGGCGAGCTCGATCTCCTCGATGAGATCGCGCAGTCGCTGCGCGGGGCCGACCTCGGGCGTGGTGTCGGCAAAACTGTAGACGCCAATCTGCATGCGGAAAAACCTAGTGGCCCCTTTGATGCTTTCACGGCCATTTGAGACGAACGGTCGTTCCGGCCGACGGCTTGGGTGTCGGCGTGGGTGGTGTGGGGAGGGGAGGAGGCGACAATGCTCCGGATTCTCATTGCGTCGCAGCCCGTAAAGACGGGCTGGCTCGGCAGCACGGCGTTCAGCACCGTGACCCATGGCGCGCTCATCGCGCTCGCGGTGGCCGCAACGCGCATGACAGGTTCGAGCGTCCAGGAAAACCGGGCGTCCCAGCCGGTGGAACGCGTCAGCTATATCGAACCGCTGCGATTGATGGACGTCCTGCGCCCGAAGGCAGCGGCTCCGGCGGCGAAACCGGCCGCGAAGCCCGCGGCGAAGAAGGCCGAGGCGGCGGTCCCGTCGATCGACCTCGCGGCGCTGCACCAGCTCGCCGACGCCGCGGCGAAGATGCCCGACCTGAGCACGGCGACGGATCTCACCGCGGTGACCGACGCGTGGCTCGCGCAGCCCGATGGGATGGAAGCGCCGGCGGCGCCGCTCGCGAGCCTGCTCGCGAAGAAGAATTCGTTCGTCGCACCGGCGAACGGGGTCTATACCGCCGACCTCGTCGACCGGAGCGTCGAGCCGAAACGAGGCAATCCGAAGCCGCGGTATCCATCGCAGCTCGCCGACATGGGCGTCGAAGGGACGTTCGTCGTGCGCTTCGTCGTCGACTCGACGGGGATCGTTCCCGAGGACAAGATCGAGTTCCCGGCGACGATGCATCGGCTGTTCATGTCGGCGGTGCGCGTGGCGCTGCTCAAGTCGCACTACACGCCGGCGATGCTCGGCGGGCACGTCGTCCCGCAGGAAGTGATTCAGGAATTCCGATTCCAGATGAATCGCCGCTGACGGACGCGCGCCCATCTGAATGTCGAGGGGTGCCGGGCCGATCGTGGCCCCGCACCTCTCGTCATTTATTGCTCCTCCCTTCGGCGCTGATTTATGGCGTTGGGCGCGGCGCGCGGGGAATCGACGCGTCGCGCATCGCAGCCTGATAGGCGAACGACGCGAAGACGATCGCGGCTTCCTTGATGTCGTCCGGCTTCATCCGTTCCATCGTGTCCATGTTCGTATGATGGATGCGGACGTCGTAGTTCGCGTACTCCTGGATCGGATTGAATCCCGGCACGCCCTCGGCGATGAAGCTGAGATGGTCGGTGTTGCCGATCCCGGCGACGACGTTCTTGCGCGCGCCCAGATCCTTGAACGGCTCGAGCCAGGTATCGAAGAGCTGCTTCGCGGCGGCGTTGCCTTCGGTGAACCAGCCGTAGACCGGGCCGTACCCCGGATCGACGTTGAAGTACACGGACATCTTCTCGCGCGCCGTCCTGTTGGCGTCGCCAGCGAGATGGCGCGCGACCCACGCCTTCGAGCCGAACAGGCCTTCCTCCTCCCCGCCCCAGAGGGCGAAGCGGATCGTGCGGCGCGGCTGCGCGCCGACCGCCTTCAGGATGCGCGCGGCCTCGAGGATCGTCGCGGCGCCGTCGGCGTTGTCCATCGCGCCGGTCGCGGCATGCCACGAGTCGAGGTGGCCGCCGAGCATCACGACTTCGTCCTTGAGCCGCGGGTCGGTGCCGGGGATCTCGGCGATGACGTTGTAGCCGCTCGTGTCGCGCGTCTGGTAGCGCGCCTGGATGTTCACGCGCACCGTGACCGGGACACGGTTTTGCAAAAGTCTAATAATATTATTATAATCCTCACCGGCGACGACGACGGTCGGGACGGCAAGCGCCGGACCGGCATCGCGGGTCTGGAGGAAGAGCGTGCCGTGCTCGCCGCGGCTCGGCTTGAGCACGGCGCCGACGCCGGCGTCGTGGAGAATGCGGGCGATGCGCTGCGCTTCGGTCGGCCCGCCGGCGCGATTGCCGCCGCCGATCGCCGCCGCCGGCTTGTAGACGTCGGCGGGCGCGTTCGGCGCGGTGGGATTGATGCGGTCCTCGCGGATGAACGTCGTCATCATCGGCTGCGTCATGACGATCGCGCCCTTGAGCCGCGGCCGGAGCTTCTCGAGCGAGTCGGCGTTGATGCCGGCGATGAGCATCGGCGTGCCGGTGATCTCACCGTTCGTCGGCGCGGACCAGGCGTCGGGCAGGCCAAGGATCGGCGTGTAGCGCGGCGCGGTCATCTCGAACGAGAAGCGATCCAGCTCCCATCCACGTCCGAACGGCCAGCTCTCGAGATGGGAGTCGGCGAGTCCCCACGACGCGAAGCGATCACGCGCCCAGTTCGCGGCGCGAAGGTACGCCGGGCTCGCCGTGAGACGCGGACCGAAGACCGTAGCGATGGTGTCGAGCATCGGGTAGGCGCGCGACCGGTTGAGCCCTTCGTCGCGGATCTTGGCGAGAACCGGGTCGGTCGGCTGTTGCGCGGCGAGCATGGCCGGAAGCGCTAGCAGGGCGAGAGAGAGGCGACGCATGGAGAGGTCGGGTGCCGGTGAGGTAGACGGATCGGTGCGAAGTAATTGACTTTATGCGTGTCGCTGCGTTCTGGTAGGGGTTAGGGGCTTGGGGCGAGGAGATTAGGAAAGGCGTTGGAGGTGTGCTCCCTAATCCCTTGCCGTTCCTCGGCCCTCCCCCCTCGTCCCTAACCCCTGCTTTCGTGTCGTACGCCGATTTCGTTGCCTTTCGCAAGTCGCTACCGCGGACTCCGAGACTTGAACGACAGACCGTGCGCGCGCGCGGCGTGTCGTTCGCCGTCTTCACGAGCCCGCCCGTCGAAGGTGCGCCGCCGATCATCTGCATCAACGGTGGGATGCTCTACGACCATTCGATGCTCTGGCCTGCGCTGTCGCCGCTCGCGGAACGACGGCAGGTCATTCTGTACGATCAGCGCGGACGCGGTGCGTCGAGCGCGCCGGCGAATCCGGCCGACGCGACGGTGGACGACGATGCGGCCGACGTCGCCGCGATTCGACGCGCGCTCGGCATTCGACAGTGGGACGTGCTCGGGCATTCATGGGGCGGCGGCATCGCGATGCTCGCGACGGCGCGCGACGCCGTGGGTGTGCGCAAGCTCGTACTGATCGACGCCGTCGGACCGACGAGCAATTGGATGGCTCCCCTACGAGCGAATGTGTTGCATCGACTCCACGGTGAAGAGCACGACGCGGTGGCGCGCATTCCCGAGGAGGCCCTTGGAAATCCCGACCCACAGTTGCACAGCGACTACAGTCGCGCGGTGTATCCCGCGTGGTTTCACGATCGCGAGATGGCGTCGCGGTTCACGCCGCCGGAAGCGCTGAGTGAGACCGGCGCGTCCGTGCTCTCGAAGCTGCGCCGCGGCTACGATTGGCGCGACACCGTGCACAACGTTTCGGTGCCGACGCTCGTCATACATTCTGACGACGACGCTTTACCTCTAGCGGTTTCTGTCGACAATTCGTATATCATCGCGAACGCCCGTCGCGAAGTCGTTCCCTCCTCCGGGCACATGCCGTTCTGGGAAGCACCGCAGCTTCTCTTCGCACTGATCGAAGACTTTCTGTAAGTGGCAATAATGTCCTTTCACAACTGAAGCCTCCTTACGCCTCACCCGAAGTCGGGTGAGTGGTTCCCCGGTATGACGCGAGCCGCCATTCCCCTCCTCTCGCTCGCGCTGGTTGCGATCTTCACCGGCGCCAATCGCAAGTCGACCGCAGAGGCAGCACCGCTGCCGACACGACACGCCATCCTGGCGTCGGGTACGATCGCACGATTGCTCGAGGCCACGGTGACGACGGCCGCGGCGCCGGCCATCGAAGATGCGCGCGCCGCGGCGCGCCGGCATCTCGAGACGAACGGAGTCGGCACGTACATCGGCGACATTCTCGCCGAGCGCGACTCCTCGATCGCGCGCTGGCCCGACCGCGCGACCGAACCGCTCACGGTCTGGATCCAGCCGCGCTCCAACGTCGCCGACTTCGACGGTGAGTACGCCGCGCGCGTTCGCGATGCATTCGAGGCGTGGGATTCCATCCATCTGCCGCTGCGCTTCAGCTTCGTTCGCGATTCGGCGTCCGCAGAAGTGCACGTGACGTGGATCGACCGCTTCACCCAGCCGATCAGCGGACGTACGCGTTGGACGCGCGACGACGACTGGGTGATCACCGACGCGAACATCGTCCTCGCGCTCCACCACCAGGACGGCGAGCTGCTCGACCACGAATCGATGCACGCGATGGCCCTCCACGAGATCGGACACCTGCTCGGCCTCGATCACACCCAGGACTCGCTGAGCGTGATGGCGCCGCGCGTGCGCGTCCGTGCGCTGTCCGCGGCGGATCGCGCCACGGCCCGTCTGGTCTACTCGCTCCCCGCGGGCCCGCTGCGGTGAGGCCGCCGCGGGTCGCGGCGGTGTGATGACACAGTTTTTGCCACGCTGCGGGCGCGATGAGCGACCAGCGTGGCACTCCGGGCAACAAACATTTTGATATCGCCATCGTCGGCGGCGGCCCGGCCGGGCTGTCGGCCGCGATCTGGTCCGCGCGATATCTGCACTCCGTCGCGGTCGTCGACAGCGGCGACCCCCGCAACTGGGAGACGCGCGGGATCAACGGCTTCCTCGGCCTCGAGGGGATCCGTCCGCCGGAGCTGCGCGAGCGCGGCCGCGAGACCTGCCGATCGCTCGGCGTCGATCTGATCGACGCGATCGTCCTGCGCGCCGAGCAAAAGGGAGAGGAGGAGTTCGAGCTCTGTCTCGAGGGGGGCGACAAGGTCACGTCGCGCCGGCTCCTGCTCGCGATCGGCATTCGCGATGTCTGGCCGGACATCCCTGGGCTGGATCACGCCTACGGGGCGAACGCCCACGTCTGTCCCGACTGCGACGGCTACGACGCCCGTGGAAAGAAGGTCGTCGTGATCGGCAACGGGCGCCGCGCGGTCGGGATGGCGCTCAACCTCACGACGTGGACGCGCGACATCATCATCTGCACGAACGGACGCGATCCGGAGCTCGACGAGGACGAGTACCGGGACAAGCTCGACGCGCTCAACATCCCGGTGCTCACGGCACCGATCAAGCAGGTGTGCTGCGAGGGGCGCAACATCCACTGCCTGATGCTCGAGGGCGGGATGCAGCTCGACACCGACAAGGTGTTCTTCACGATCGGCCAGTATCCCGCCGACGACCTGGCGGTGCAGCTCGGGTGTGCGCGCGACGACGAAGGGCACGTTCTCACCGATCGTCACGCGCATACGTCGATCCCATACGTCTACGCGGCGGGGGACCTCACGCCGGGATCACAGCTCGCGATCACCGCCGCCGCCGAGGGGGCGACGGCAGCCCTGGCGATTCACAAATCGCTCGTGCCGGAGGAGCGGAAGCTCACGCCCCGCCGGCCGGCGCTCACCACGTCACGGTGAGCCTGGCCGGCTTGTGCGTGCGCATGACCTGGAGCACGATCGAACGATCCCCCAGCCGGGTGAGGATCTGATCCTGAAGCTGGCCGAGCGTCGCGACCGTCTGGCCGGACGCGCTCACGATCACGTCACCGGCGCGCAGCCCTGACTTGTAGGCCGGGCTCTCCTCCGGCACTTCGTTGACGAGCACGCCGCGCTCGAGCTTGAGCACCTGGGCCAGATCGGCGCCGACCGGCGAGACGTTCGCCCCCCAGACACCGTGCGGCGTGATGATGTTGAACCGGCCGGCCATGAGCATCGCGGGAACGGCATTCCGCGGGAGCGACACCACCGCCTCGCCGGTGCGCATGCGCACGCGCGGCGGCGGCTCCGGCGCCTCGGGCTTGTCGACGTCGAACCGCATCACGCCGACGACGGGGGGGCCGGGAATCTTCGCGAGCTCGATGCGGCGGCTGGCGATGCGCTGCGGCGCGCGCAGGATGTCGAGCGAGAACTCCTTCGTCTCGCCGTCGCGGCGGATCGTCACACCGAGTTTCTTCTCGGGGACGAAGAGCTTCGTGAGCTCGAGCTCGCGGCCGACGACGTCGAGACCGTTGAAGGCGACGAGCAGATCTCCCGGCGCGATGCCGGCGCGATCGGCCGGCGAATCGGGATCGACGGAGAGGATCGACGGATATGCGAAGTAGGTGATCCGGTCGCCATTCTCGTCGATGATCTGCCGGTTCGGTCCCTGGGCGTTGATGCCGATCCAACCACGGAGGGGCGGCTCGGGAAAGCGCGCGAGCTGTCCGCCGCCGGCGCGGCGGAAGAAGACGCCATTCGGTCCGGCCGACGCCATGACCATCGAGTCGAGGCGGGCCGAGATCTCGAGCCAGGCGGCCGAGCCGTAGCGCTCGCGATCGAGGGCGCGAGCGAGCGCGATGATCGTGTCCTGCTTCGGGGCGATCATCACCCGGAAGATGGCGCTGTCGCCGCGCACGCGTGCGGGTGCGACGCCCTGCGCGGCGACGCCGGCGACGGGCGCTCCGAGTGCAAAGGTGACGAGTGCGGCCGCAGCGCCGCGGGTGACTCTCGAATCCAT
>CBHWBX010000210.1:0-7497 GCA_966111935.1 uncultured Gemmatimonadaceae bacterium | reverse complement strand
TGGTCGAGCGCGAGAAGCCGGCCGAAGCGCGCGGCACACGAATCGTCGGCGCGATCGTACGACGCGCCCCATTCCTCGCAGTCGGTGATCTTCATCGGGACGCGGGTCACGCGACGCCTATTCGTCGTCCTCGTCATTCGCATGCCGGGCCATGAACGTCGCGGCGTCGTTCGCGTACGTCCACGCCTCCGACGTTTTCAACGCCGCTCCGAACGCGCCCGCCATCGGCTCGATCACGAGGCCGTCGCGACGGATGAGCACCGCATCGGCGACGCGCGCGAATTGAAGCAGCATCGCGCCGAAGCGCGCGTCGAGTTTCCGCACGTCGACGCGCGCCGTCACCCGGCTCACGCGGCCGTCCTCGATGTGCACGTCGACGCGATTGCCTTCGGCCTCACCCCATGTCTGTACTTCGGGAGCAGCGCCTGCCGTCGCCGCCGACGGGGCGATCGCCGTGAGCTTGCTCGCGTAGTCCGCGGGCAACGATCCCGAGGCCCACCACTTGGTGTCCATCACCTCGGCCAACGTTCGCCGTGGCGACGCCGCCAGTGCGCGGCGCGGAACGATCGCGAACTCCACCTGCCAGTCTGCCATGATGCTCTCGTCGATGGTGCACGGTCAGCGAGCCGCGACGATAACCGTCGAGCGCCGTCGCCGATCGCCGGCGACCCACGCGCTCATCCATTCTTCCGGCTTCGCGCGAATCTCGGCTTCGGCGCTCGATCTCGTGTGTTCCGACATCGACAGGATCTCCGCGGCTGAGTGTGATCTCGATGAAATATGTCCTCCTGAGGAGCGAAGCGACGAAGGACCCCTGTGCGCCGAGGAGGAATCACCTCAGGGCCAAGGGGTCCTTCGCTTCGCTCAGGATGACGACTACTTAGGCCAGACCACGCCCTGGTTCAGCGGCACGTCCTTCATCCCCTTGTAGATGAACTTCTGGATGCGCTTGCCCTCGTACGTCTCGGCTGTGTAGATGTTGCCCTTCGAGTCGGTTGCGATGCTGTGCACGGCGAACCACTGCCCGGGCTGGCGCCCGCCGTCACCGAACATCGTCACGATGTCGAGCGACTGGCGATCGATCACGTACACGTGCTCGTTCTTGCCGTCGGCCATGAAGATCCACTTCTTCTGCGGATCCTTCGAGAAGGCGATGTCCCACACCGAGCCGTCGCCGAGCGTCTTCGGGAAGTACTGCTTCTCCTTCACGAACTGGCCGTTCTTGCGGAAGATCTGCAGACGGTCGTTCACACGATCGCAGACGTAGACGAGACCGTCTTCCGTCGGCTCGGCGCAGTGTACCGGCGTGCGGAACTGCTTGATCAGCGGCGCGTCCGGATTATACGGTCCGAAGTTCGAGTCCGACGGGACGTTGCCATACGCACCCCAGTAGCGCTTGATGCGGCCGGTGTTCATGTCGAGCACGGCGACGCGGTGGTTCGCGTAGCCGTCGGCGACGAACGCTTCGTTGGCGGCGAGGTCGAAGCTGATCTTGGCGACGCGGCCGAAGTGCGTCGTGTCGTTGCTGTTCGTCGGCTGGCCGGGGATGCCGATCTGCTGGAGGAATTTTCCGTCGTGGGTGAACTTGAGGATGTGCGAGTCCGGCCCCTGGCCGATCGACGGGATACCGGCGCCGTTGCCGCCGATCCAGACGTTGCCTTTGTTGTCGATCGAGATGCCGTGGTTCGACGACGGCCACACATACTTCTTGTCCGCCGGCGGTCCGCCCCACGCCGCAACGACGTTGCCGTCGGGATCGAACTCGATGACCGGCGGCGCGGCGACGCAGCAGTCGCTGAGCTTCGGCGTCATCGACGCACCGATCTCGCTCGTCGAATCGAACGTGTCGGCGCGGTGGACGATGAACACGTGATCGCGATCATCGACGCCGACGCCGATCACGTTGCCGAGCACCCAGTGATTGGGGAGCGGCTTCGGCCAGCGCGGATCGACCTCGAAGGTCGGCGCATTGGCGAGGCGCGCACGCGCGCTCACCGCCTTCTGTCCCACGAAGAGCGCGACGATGGCGCCGCCGAGCGCGAGTGCGCGAATGCGAGTGGATCGCGTCATCTCAGCGTCCTCCCTTCGCGGGCCACACGGTGCGCTGCGTCGCCGGCGTCTGCCCGACGCCCTTGAAGTTGAATTTCTGCACGCGCTTGCCTTCGAAGAATTCGCCGGTGTAGAGGTTGCCCTTCGAGTCGGTGGCGATGTTCGTCACGCCGTAGAACTGTCCCGGCTGACGCCCGCCGTCGCCGAAGTTCGCGACGACGTCGAGCGTCTTGCGGTCGAGGATCCAGATCTTCTGGTTCTGGCCATCGGCGACGTACAGGTACTTCTGCTGCGGGTCGTTGGAGAACGCGACGTCCCACACCGAGCCGCCGCCCTTCGTCGCGTCGGCGACCTTCTTCTCGGCGACGAACGAGCCGTCCTTCTTGAAGACCTGGATGCGATCGTTCGCGCGGTCGCAGACGTAAACCATGCCGTCCTTGCTCGGCGCCGCGCAGGCGACCGGCGATCCAAATTGTGAACCATCATTCACATCTGCCGGAGCCTTGCCGTTGGCGCCCCAGAAACGCGTGATCGTCCCCGACGCCGGGTCGACCACGGCGACGCGGCGGTTGCGATAGCCGTCGGCGACGAGCAGCTCGTTGCCGGAGAAGGCGAGGTTCGCGGCACCGCCGAAGGCGTCCTTGCTCGTGCTGTTCGGCGCCAGCGGCGGCGGCCCGCCGCGTCCACGCCCGCCGCGTGCAGCACCACGGGCCGCCGCCGGCGCACTCGCGCGACTCACACCGGCGTACGCGGTATCGGCCGCGGCGCTGCCCTGCGCGGTCGCCGTTGCCGGTCCGCCGGCCTTGCCGATCGCGGTGATGAACTTGCCGTCGCGCGAGAACTTCAGCACGCGCGTGTCGTTGCCGCCGCTCCCGCCGATCCAGACGTTTCCGTCCTTGTCGATCGCGAGCCCCCGCGGCTGGGTCGGCCACTCGTAGCCGGCACCCGGTCCGCCCCAGTGTCCGACGACGTTGCCGGCCGCGTCGTACTCCAGCACCGCCGGTGCGGCGGCGCAACAGTCACCGGTCGGCGGAGTGGTCGAGAGACCGATCTCCGTGCGCGCGGTGAAGTAGTCGGGGACGTTCAGCACCCAGATGTGATCGCGCGAGTCGACGGCCAGTCCGGTCACCGATCCGAGAATCCAGCGATTCGGCATCGGCTTCGGCCACAGCATGTCGACCTCGAAGCGCGGCGCAGTAACGGTCTTCGTACTCGCCGCGGGCCGCGACTGCGCTCCAGCGGTGAGGACGGCGAGGGGCAACGCACAACCGGCGAGCAAGGGAACGCGCGTCATATGCAGGATGGGGTCATGTCGCCGACTAACTAACCGCGATCCCGGGCGTACGTCTAGGTCCGTCTTGCGCGGCTGGTCCAGATGAAGGGACGGTTGGAACCGGGTGATGAACGATCCTGGGATTTGAAGGGCGATCCCGGGATGAAAACTGCGAAACTCTTGATTTGTGGTCTCGTCCATTCGGTTTTTCATCCCAGGATCAAGGCAATCTCGGGATCGTTCTTCCATCAAGGCTCAGCCGTCCCGACACCTCGCCCGTCCACGGTCGCCGATCGGTAGCCGACCGACCGTCCAAACGGTATCTTCGCCGGATGTTGAGACGCCTCGCGCTCGCCCTCGCCGCCACCCTGTTTTTCCTGGTGCCGAGCGTGGTCGATGCGCACGAGATTCCGAGCAGCGTTCGCATCCTCGCGTTCATCAAGCCCGAGGGGGAGCGGATGCACGTCGTCGTTCGCGTGCCGCTCGAGGCGATCCGCGACGTGAAGTGGCCGCTGCGCGGCCCGGGGTATCTCGAGATCGGCCAGGCCGCACCGCTCTTGCCGCAGGCGGCGAAGGTGTGGGTCGCGGACTACATCCGGATGTACGAGGACGCGACCGAGCTCGCGTCGCCCGCGATCGTCGCGACGCGCCTCTCACTTCCATCCGACCGCTCGTTCGAGCGATACGAGGCCGCCGCGGCCAACTTCGGCGCAGCGCCGATCGCCGACGGCACCGACCTCACCGTCCAGGCGGCGATGCTCGACGTGATGCTCGAGTATCGCATTCACGATCCACACGCGAGCTTCGCGATCGAGCCGCGGCTCGCGCAGCTCGGCGTGCGCACGACGACGGTGCTCCGCTTTCTCCCCACCAGCGGCAGCGAGCGGGCGTTCGAGTACCTCGGCGATCCCGGACTCGTGCGCCTCGACCCGCGCTGGTATCAGGCCGCGCTCAGCTTCGTGCGACTCGGCTTCGACCACATCCTCGGCGGGATCGACCACCTGCTGTTCGTGTTCTGCCTCGTGATCCCGTTCCGCCGTTTGCGGCCGCTGCTCGCGATCGTCACGGCGTTCACGGTCGCGCATTCGATCACGCTGATCGCGTCAGCGGCCGGGCTCGCGCCGGACGCGCTCTGGTTCCCGCCGCTGATCGAGGTGCTGATCGCGCTCTCGATCGTGTACATGGCACTCGAGAACATCGTCGGCGCGAAGCTCGAGCGGCGATGGCTGGTGGCGTTCGGGTTCGGGCTCGTCCACGGCTTCGGATTCTCGTTCGCGCTGCGCGAGTCGCTCCAGTTCGCCGGCGATCATCTGGCGACGTCGCTGGTCGCGTTCAACGTCGGCGTGGAGCTCGGTCAGGTGCTCGTGCTGGCGCTGGCGATCCCGGTGCTCGACTTCGTCTTCAAGCGCGTCGTCGCCGAGCGGATGGGAACGATCATTCTCTCGTCGTTCGTGGCGCACACCGCCTGGCATTGGGCGGGGGAGCGGTGGACGCAGCTTCAGGCGTATTCGTTCCAGGCCCCGGTGCTCAACGCGTCCTTCGCGGCCGGCGTAATGCGAGCGGTCATGATGCTGTTGATCGCCGTCGCCGCCGGCTGGGGCATGTTCGGTCTCGCGCGTCGTTTTGCGCGGTCAGAAGCTACTCAAACAACGATCACGTGAAATCTTATTGGATTGGACGCATCGTCGGCGCGGGAAAGTTCCGTGTCGAAAGAACAGCAAACTCGCGAAACGGTTGCGAAGCCCGCGAACGCGCAATGGACAATTCGCGGGTTTCGTCGGTCGTTCGTGTGTTTGCTTTTTCAATCGACAAGGGCCTCTGCGTCGCCCTCGCGGCGTGCATGGCCGCAACGATCTCGACGGCCGCCGGCGCTCAGGCCAAGCAGGCCGCGAAAGCCCCGAAGATCACGAAAGAGGCCGCTTACACCGGCCCCTCCACGCAAATGGGCGTCTATACCAACGCCCAGGCGAGCCGCGGCAAGTCCGTCTATCTGGGAAGCTGCAAGTCGTGCCACTCGCCGCAGTCGCACACCGGCGCGACGTTCAACAAGTTCTGGCGGGGACACCCGCTGTCGGATCTCTTCACCTTCGTCTCGACGAAGATGCCGAAGAATGATCCGGGGAGCCTGGCTCCCGAAGATGTCGCCGATGTCGTAGCGTATCTGCTGAAGATGAACGCGATGCCCGTCGGGCCCGAAGAGCTGTATCCCGACGCCGACTCGCTGAAGCAGTTTCGGATCGAGACGAAGCGCAGTTCCACCGCAACGAGGGTGAAGCCATGACGCGACGTTTGGGAGCGGTCGCCAGATACGGAATGGTCGGCCTGGCGGCCGTCGCAGCGGCAGGCGCGCTGGTCGCGCGCGTGAAGCATTCGGAGGCGAAGCAGGGCACCGCGCTCGAGCGCGGCAACAAGCCGGGAGAGTGGCGCTACTGGGGCGCCGACGCGTGGAGCACGCGCTACTCGCCGCTCGACCAGATCAACGCCAGCAACTTCGACTCGCTTCAGGTCGCGTGGCAGTGGAACGCCGGCCAGTACGGCGAGGACGAGTATTATCGCACGACGCCGCTCTACGCGAACGGCAGACTGCTCACCGTCGCGACGAACCGCCGCAAGGCGTTCGCCGTCGATCCGAGCAACGGCCAGACGCTCTGGCAGTGGGGCATCGACGAAGGCATTCGCTGGCAGAAGGCGCCGCGGCAGTTCGCCGGCCGCGGCCTTGCCTACTGGACCGACGGCACCAACGAGCGCGTGATCGTCGTGACGCCGGGCTATCACCTCGCGATCATCGACGCGAAGACCGGCAAAGGTGATCCGAATGTCGGCCCGAAGCACGACGGCGTTGTCGATCTCCAGGAAGGACTCGGCTATCCGCTCGTGAGACTCGCCGTCGACGACAGCGGACCGCTCGAGATCTCCGAGGCATACCCGCTGCGCAAGGCGAAGCCGGGCGAGAAGTGGAACGCGAAGACGAAAACCGGTGCCGACGGGAACGTCGGCATAGATCCGATCAATGGTGAGATCGCGGCGAGCTCGCCGCCGATCGTCGTCGGTAACGTCGTGGTCGTCGGCAACTCGTCGATCCACGGGTACTACCCACTGCGAGGCCGCAACATCCCGGGCTTCGTCCGCGGGTTCGACATCAAGACGGGCAAGCAGTTGTGGAAGTTCAACCTCGTGCCGCAGCCAGGCGAGTTCGGGGCCGACAGCTGGAAGGTCAGCACCAAGCTCGGCTCGCCGAACGTCGGGAAGGTCGATCCGTGGGCGACGTATTCTGCGGATCCCGAGCTCGGCATGGTCTACATCCCGGTCGGCATGCCGACGGCCGACGAGTACGGCGGCCATCGCCCGGGCAACAACCTCTTCGCCAACTCGATCGTCGCGCTCGACGCGAAGACGGGCGTGCGGAAGTGGCACTTCCAGCTCGTACACCACGACATCTGGGACTACGACGTCCCGATGGCGCCGAACCTCATGGACGTCACGATCGACGGCAAGCCGCGGAAGATCATCGCCGCGACCACGAAGCAGGGGTGGATCTACACCTTCGATCGCGTGACCGGTGAGCCGATCTGGCCGATGCCGGAGACGCCGGTGCTCCAGAGCGAAGTCCCGGGCGAGGAGACGTCGCCGACCCAGCCGATCCCGAGCCGTCCGGCGCCGTACGCGCAGCAGGGGATGCTCGAGTCGGACCTGATCGATTATACGCCGGCGCTCAGAGATTCGGCATTAAAGCTTGCTAAACAATGCCGGATGGGTCCGTATTTCATCCCCGGCTCGCCGCTCGACGGGAAGGGCAAGAATGGCCCGAGCCAGTACAAGTGCTCGTGGTACGCCCCCGGCGCGAGCGGCGGTGTGAACATCGACGGTGGCGCCGCGGTCGACCCGATCACCGGCATGATGTACGTCGGCGGGCAGACGGGCATGAGCACGATTGCCGTCGCTCATGACCCGTGCTCGGAGCTCCCCTACACGTCTCCGCACGACAGCTGCGGGAAGCCCGGCGCGACGAAGGCTCCGGCCGGCTACAAGCCCGCCGAAGACGGCTCGAGCCGCGGCGGCGCCTTCGCACGCCTCAACGTCCCGACGACGATCGGCGGCGTGTCGATCCTCAAGCCGAAGGAGATGGGCGGCATCACCGCGTACGATATGTCGACCGGCGACAAGAAGTGGTGGGT
>CBHWBX010000209.1:0-7525 GCA_966111935.1 uncultured Gemmatimonadaceae bacterium | reverse complement strand
CGTCCGCGGCCGCCGCGGCGGAGAGTCCCGAACGTCCGGCACCGGTCGATCCGCCCAGTCCGCTCGGCGTATCGCGCACCGATCTCGATCGCCTGCTCGCCGGCGACCATCCGTCGCCGCACTCGCTGCTCGGCGCGCATCCGGCCACCGTCGACGGCGAGGCGGGCGTGGTCGTGCGCGCGCTCGTGCCGAACGCGACGGGCGTCGAGTGCGTCATGTCCGACGGACGGGTCGTTCCGCTCGACAAGCTCGCGCACGGGTTGAGCGATCTCTACGCCGCGTTCATCCCGGCTGCGACGCTGCCGCTCGACTATCGCTATCGGATCCACTATCCCGACGGCGCGCTGTGGGATCGCGGTGATCCATATCGCTTCCTGCCGACTGTCGGTGAAGTCGACCTGACCCTCTTCAACGAAGGCACGCATCGCGAGCTCTGGAAGAAGCTCGGCGCGCACGTCGCCACGGTCGACGGAGTGCAGGGTGTGAGCTTCGCCGTCTGGGCGCCGAACGCACGGCGCGCGAGCGTCGTCGGCGACTTCTGCGGCTGGGACGGACGCATCTTCCCGATGCGCATGCTCGGCAGCTCCGGCGTGTGGGAGCTGTTCATCCCCGACGTCAAACCGGGTGCGCTCTACAAGTACGAGTTTCTCACGCGCGAAGGCGCGCTGCGCGTGAAGACCGATCCGTTCGCGGCGAAGATGGAGCAGTCGCCGGGCACGGCGGCGATCGTCCAGGCCGACGACACCTACACGTGGAGCGACGACGACTGGATGACGGCGCGCCGCACGCGCGATCTCCTGCGCTCGCCGGTCGCGATCTACGAGGTGCACCTCGGCTCATGGGCGCGCGTGCCCGAAGACGAGAACCGCGTGTTGAACTACCGCGAGCTCGCGCCGCGGCTCGCCGAACACGTGAAGGAGCTCGGATTCACCCACGTCGAGCTCCTGCCGGTGATGGAGCACCCGTTCTACGGATCGTGGGGCTATCAGGTGAGCGGCTACTACGCGCCGACGTCGCGGTACGGAACGCCCGACGATTTCCGATACTTCGTCGACGTGCTGCACCAGCACGGCATCGGTGTGATTCTCGACTGGGTGCCGGCGCACTTTCCCAAGGACGATTTCGCGCTCCGCCGCTTCGACGGCACCGCGCTCTACGAGCACGAGGATCCGCGGCTCGGTGAGCATCCCGACTGGGGCACGCTCATCTTCAACTACGAGCGCAACGAGGTGCGCAACTTCCTCGTCGCGAATGCGCTCTACTGGCTGAACGACTTCCACGCCGACGGGCTCCGCGTCGACGCCGTCGCGTCGATGCTCTATCTCGACTACAGCCGCGAGCCGGGGGAGTGGATCCCGAATCGCCACGGCGGCCGCGAGAATCTCGGCGCGATCGACTTCCTCAAGCAGTTCAACGAGACGGTACACGCCGAAGCGCCGGGGTGTGTCACCATCGCCGAGGAGTCGACAGCGTGGCCCGGCGTCACGACGCCGGTGAACGAAGGCGGCCTGGGATTCACCTTCAAGTGGAACATGGGCTGGATGCACGACACGCTCGCGTACTTCGCGCGCGACCCCGTGCATCGCCGCTTCCATCAGGACCGGCTGACCTTCGCGATGCTCTACGAGTACAGCGAGCACTTCATCATGCCGCTGTCGCACGACGAGGTCGTGCATCTCAAGGGCTCGCTGCTCAACAAGATGCCGGGCGACGAATGGCAGAAGCTCGCCAACCTGCGGCTCCTGCTGGCGTACATGTTCACCCGTCCGGGAAAGAAGCTCCTCTTCATGGGCGCCGAGCTCGCGCCCTGGTCGGAGTGGAACCACGACACGAGCCTCGACTGGCATCTGCGCGACGACCCGCAGCGCGCGGCATTCCTTTCGTTCTTCGAGCAGTTGACCGCCGTCTACAAGCAGCATCCGCCGTTCTGGCGCGAGGACGTGAGCTGGGACGGTTTCGCGTGGATCGACGTCGCCGATCGCGATCATTCGATCATCTCGTATCTGCGGCGCGCCGGTGATTCGCACGCCGTCGTCGTGCTCAACCTCACCCCGGTCCCGCGCGAGCATTACCGGATTGGTGTTCCGCTCGACGGCCGGTACGAGAAGCTGCTGTCCACCGACGACCGCGAATGGGGCGGGAGCGGCTACGGCGCGTTCGAGACCGTGGTCGCGACGCCCGATGCGTTCCACGGATACGACCAGTCGGTCGAGCTGACGCTGCCGCCTCTCGGTGCCTTGGTACTCGTGCCCGCGCGATCATGAGCGTCGAGCACGAATCGGCGCTGCGCCGTCTCGCGGCGCGCGCCGGCATCCTGTCGGAGTACGTCGACCAGACCGGCCACCAAACTCGATACACCAGTGACGACACCCGACGCGCATTGCTCACCGCAATGCGCTTCGACGTCACGTCGGAGCATGCCGCGGAGGAATCGCTCCGTGCCCTCGACGCGATCGAGCGGCGCGAGCTCGTCGCCCCGGTGGCGGTCGTCCGCGACGGCAGCCCGGACGCGAACATTCTCGCGACCTGCGGGCTCGATGCCGGTACGGTATGGCAGGCGGAGATCACTCTCGAGTCGGGGGAGCGGCACACCATCGAAGGGCGCGCGAACGGTGAGCGGATTCGTCTGCCCGTCCTTCCGCTCGGCTATCATCATCTCCGCTTCTCGACGACGATCGAGGGCGAGGAGCGTGTCGCCGAGCAGTCGCGCATCGTCGTGCCCCATTCCTGTCTGTCGCCGTGGGATGTCCTGCACGGACATCCGGCGTTCGGCCTGATCGCGAACCTCTACACGATTCGCAGCGAGAGCAACTGGGGCGTCGGAGACTTCACCGATCTCGGCGCGCTCGCACGCTGGGCGGCGTCGCGCGGCGCGGCGTTCGTCGGCGTGAATCCGCTGCACGCGCTGCTCAACCGAGGTACGGACATCAGTCCGTATAGCCCGGTGAGCCGGCTCTTTCGCAATCCGATCTACATCGATCCGGCGAAGGTCCCTGCCCTCGCGCATGCACCGGAGGTCTGGACGCGCCTGTCGTCGCCGGAGCTGGAAGCCGAGCGCGATGCCCTGCGCGAGTCGTCGCACGTTCGCTATGAGCAGGTGATGGCGGTGAAGGGGCTCGCTCTCGACGCGCTGCATCACGCATTCGAGGCTCGGCGCGATCGCGAGAACGATCCGGCGTTCGACGCCTTCATCGCTCGCAGCGAGCCTGCGCTCTCGATGTTCGCGACCTGGATGGCGATCGCCGAGCGCCATGGCGGCGACTGGCGACGCTGGCCCGAAGCCCTGCGATCGCCGGCGTCGAAGTCGGTGCGCGAGTTCGCCGAGCAGGCGCGCGGTCGCGTCGACTATCACCGCTGGCTCCAGTTCGAAGCCGACCGTCAGCTCGGCGACGCCGCGCGGGCCGCGCGCGAGAGCGGGATGCGCATCGGGCTCTATCAGGATCTCGCGATCGGGTCGTCGCCGGCCGGTGCGGACGTCTGGGCATTTCCCGAGCTGTTCGCGCGCGGCGTCGCTGTCGGCGCACCGCCCGATCCGTACGCCGCACAGGGACAGAACTGGGGACTGCCGCCGCTCGATCCGCGCGCGCTGCGACGCAGCGGCTATCGCTACTTCATCGATCTCGTCCGCAACGGCTTTCGCCACGCCGGCGCGCTGCGCATGGATCACGTGCTTGGCCTCTTCCGTCTCTTCTGGATTCCGGACGGCGCGAGCGGCGAGGACGGGGCATACGTGCGCTATCCGACGGACGACCTGTTCGGCATTCTCGCTCTCGAGAGCGTTCGCAATCACGCGGTGGTCGTCGGCGAAGATCTCGGAACGGTGCCGCCCGAAGTGCCGCACGTTCTGGAGAGCTGGGGCGTCCTCTCGTCGAAGGTCATGTTCTTCGAGCGCGAGCATGACGGACGCTTCCGCCCGTCGTCGAGCTATCCGAAGCTCGCGCTGGCGACCGCGGATACCCACGACATGGCGCCGATCGCCGGCTTCTGGGCCGGCAACGACATCGACATCCGCGAGAAGGTCGGATTGATAGACGGACAGCAAGCGGAGATCGACCGCGGCAATCGCGAGCGCGATCGCGACCAGCTCCTCGATCGCCTTGCCGACGAGCACGTGTTGCCGCGCGACGCTGCGTGGACGGAGTCGGAGCTCATCGGCGCCGTGCACGCGATGATGTGTCGCACCCCCGCGGTGCTCGTCGGCCTCGCGCTCGACGATCTCGCCGCCGAGTGCGATCCGGTCAACGTACCGGGCGTCGGCCAGGACAAACACGAGAGCTGGACGCGCAAGATGCGCGATCCGCTCGAGGTGATCCTCGTGACCGACGATACGGCAACGGCGTTGCGGTGCGATGGCCGACACGGGATCGGTGATGCCTGAGATCACCGCGACCTACCGTCTCCAGATGAATGCGGGCTTCACGCTCGCCCGGGCGCGCGAACGGATCGACTACTTCGCGCGCCTCGGCGTTTCGCATCTCTACCTTTCGCCGGTCTTTGCCGCGAGGAAGGGAAGCATGCACGGCTACGATGTCGTCGATCCGTGCCGCATCAATCCGGAGCTCGGCACCGAGGCCGAGCTGCGTGCACTCGCGGCGGCGCTGCGCGAGCGCGACATGGGACTCGTTCTCGACATCGTGCCGAATCACATGGGTATCGGCGCCGAGAACGCGCGCTGGGATGATGTGTTGAAGCACGGCGAGGCGTCGCGGTACGTGCGCTGGTTCGATATCGACTGGTCGCCGCGCGGCGGCGTCCCCGGGAAGGTCGTCCTCCCGGTGCTTGGCGACACGCTCGACGCGGTGCTCGCGCGTGGCGAGCTGTCGGTGCACGTAAGCGAAGGCGAGGAGCCGCGCGTCTGGTATTACCAGCAGTCGTTTCCGCTCGACCCCGCATCGCTGCCGCCCGAGCTGCAGCTTGCCACTTTCGATCCCGAAGAGACCGGGGAGCTCGCCGGTCTCTTTTCCGGGACCGAAGGGCGCGACCGTATGCGCGAGCTGCTCGATCGACAGCACTATCGTCTCGTCCACTGGAAGCGCGGGCCCGAGGAGATCAACTATCGTCGATTCTTCGACGTCAACGATCTCGCCGCGCTGCGCGTCGAGGACGCCGGCGTCTTCGACGAGTCGCATGCGTTGATCCTCTCGCTGGCGCGCGATGGAGTCGCCGATGCGCTGCGCATCGATCACATCGACGGTCTGCGCGATCCGCTCGCGTATCTGAAGCGTCTGCGCGATGCGCTGCCGGCCACGCCGCTCTTCGTCGAGAAGATTCTCTCGCCGGGCGAGCAGCTGCGCGCCGAGTGGCCGGTCGACGGCACGACGGGGTATGAGTTCCTGAACGATCTCGAGGACCTGTTCATCGAGCCGGCGGGCTTCGCGCACATCGAGGCCGCATATCGCTCGATGCGCAAGCTCGGTGCGACGACGACCTTTCACACCGTGGCGCGCGACGGAAAGATCGCGACGCTTCGCGGTGCATTGCGCGCCGACGTTGCCCGACTCGCGACACTTGCTGCACCGATCGCGCGCGCCGCGGGACGTAAGTGGCGTCCCGCCGATCTCGAGGCGGCGATCGTCGAGGTCATCGCCTCGCTGCCCGTTTATCGAACGTATCTCGACGGACATCCGCGAATCGATGACGCCGACCGCGCGTTGATCGAGCAGGCGCGCTCTGAGGCGTCGCGCGTCGCGCCCGCACTGGGCGAGCGAATCCACTTCGTCTGCGACCTGCTGCTCGACGCGGTCGAAGGGGCCGACCCGGCGCGTCGTCTTGCATTCATCGGGCGCTTCCAACAGGTGAGCGGTCCGGCGGCGGCGAAAGGCGTCGAGGACACGGCACTCTACGTCTACGTTCCGCTCGCGTCGCGTGACGAGGTCGGCGGCTCGCCCGACCGTCCGCTCGATCAGGCGGTACAGCGATTCCACGATGGCAACGCGGTCCGTGCGTCGCGCTCGCCGCGCAGTCTCGTCGCGACGAACACGCACGACACCAAACGCAGCGCCGACGTTCGCGCACGGCTCGATGCGGTGTCCGAGCTCGCACACGAATGGGAGCGATCGTTACGGCGCTGGCGGCGGCTCAACGCGCGGCATCGTCCGACAGTAAAGGGCCGCCTCTCGCCCGACACCAACACCGAGTACCTGATCTACCAGACGCTCGTCGCGCTCTGGCCGCCGCCGCGTCCCGGCCGTCGCGCCGACGATCTGCCGGATCGCCAATGGCGCGAGGCAGCGCGCGAGCGGATGGTACGCTATGCCCTCAAGGCGGCGCGCGAAGCGAAGACGAGCACGAGCTGGGTCGAGCCGGCGTCCGGTTACGAGAATGCGCTCAACGCGTTCGTCGCGGCGATCCTCGAGCCGAGCGATGACGCGCCCTTCCTCACCGACGTCGCGCGCCTCGTGGCGCGGCTCGCACCGATCGGTGCGGCGAACAGTATCTCGCGTATTGCGCTGCACCTCACGTCGCCCGGGACGCCGGACGTTTATCAGGGAGACGAGCTCTGGAATTTCACGCTGGTCGATCCCGACAATCGCGCGCAAGTCGATTACGATTCGCGTGAGCGACTGTTGCGCGAGGTCGATAACGCCGCGACGCTTCCCGATCGCTACGACAGCCGGCTCAAGCTGCTCGTGACGTCGCGGCTGCTTCGGGCTCGTCGGGAGCGTCGCGAGCTGTTCACGCACGGCGATTACACGCCGCTCCTCGCGACGGGACCGCGCGCCGAGCATGTCGTCGCCTTCGCGCGGTCCTTCGGGCAGCAGCGTCTCGTCACGATCGCGACACGACATCCGTGTGATCGCATCGGCAGTGATCCAAACGTTTGGTGGGCGGGTACAAGCATAGAGGTCCCGGAGCGCTGGCGAGATGGTAGCTGGCGCTCACTCGTTACACGCGAGACACTCGGGGCCGCCACATCTCTGAACCTCGGCGAGCTTTTGCGCACGATTCCTGTAGCGGTACTCGTGGACTAGGTTGCCGCACGGAGCCACCTGAATGAATTCTGAAATCTCCAGAACGACCGTCGCGTACTTCTCCATGGAGATCGCGCTCGAGAATGACATCCCCACCTACAGTGGCGGACTCGGCATTCTCGCCGGCGATACGCTGCGCTCGGCCGCCGATCTCTCCGTTCCTGTCGTCGCCGTCTCGCTGCTGCATCGCAAGGGCTACTTCGAGCAGCATCTCGACGCCGAAGGGAATCAGACGGAGAGGCCCGTCGCCTGGCGTCCTGAGGACGTGCTCGAGCCGGTCGACGCACGCGCCGTCGTGCAGATCGAGGGGCGCAGCGTCCACGTCCGCGCCTGGAAGTACGCCGTGCGCGGCGTCACCGGACACGAAGTGCCGGTCTATCTCCTCGATACCAATCTTCCCGAGAACGAGGAGTGGGATCGCGGGCTCACCGACTCTCTCTACGGCGGTGACGCGCACTACCGCCTCTGCCAGGAAGTCGTGCTCGGGATGGGCGGCGCATCGCTGCTCAAGGCCCTCGGCTGTCCGGCCGATCTCTATCACCTGAACGAAGGCC
>CBHWBX010000208.1:0-7532 GCA_966111935.1 uncultured Gemmatimonadaceae bacterium | reverse complement strand
CCACCCGGGCCGGAAGACACTGACGAAAGCGTCCTACATCTTCATGACACCGATCTCGCGACCGACCCTTACGAGCAGCTCAGGCGGCCGTGCGGCAGGGGCAGCGTGCAGTTCTGCGTCGTGCCGTCCTTCACGATGACGACCTTGGCCGTCGCCGAGCCGTCGTAGGTGATCGTCTCGCTGCGCGTCGTCGTCGTCGCCGCCTGACCGGTCAGCGTGACGGTGGCGCTCATCGAGCGCGTGATCTTGCCGGCCGTCGGATACGGGTGCGGATTCGACGAGGTCGCCTTCGGAATGACGACGCCGGTCACGGCATCGGTGGTCGTGCGCTTCGACGTGAACGCCACACCGTCTCGCGTCTTGCCTGCGGTGTTCTCACTGCCCGACGCGCTGCCGTTCACGGTGCGCGCATCGGTGAGCAGACCGGTGACCGTCTGCGAGCTCGTCTCGTTGACGACGCTCGTGCTGCTGTCGCGGCGCGTCGCCGTCCCGGTCACGCTGGCGCTGATCGACACCGACGCCGTCGTCGCCGTGTCGAGCGCCGACTGCAGGACACCCGCGGCGTTCGTGTACTTGATCGTCTTCTTCGCGATCAGCCCGTCGCGCGTCGTATCGGCGCAGACGACGCCGGTGCCGGCCGTGAACGCGCAGTGATTCGCGCTCGGTCCCGGCCCGAGGTGATCGCGACCGAGTCCGTCGCCGAAGAAGATGCCGCCGAGTCCGCCGCCCATCAGCCCATCGAGCCCGAACCCCGGGCCGCCCGGACCGGGTCCGCGATGGCCATGATCGAAGTCAGGCGCGAACGCGCCCTCACCGCCGGTCGCGTTGTAGCTCGACGAGAGCTCGGAGAACCCAGCCGGCGTCGACGCGAACGCCGACGCATTCGTCAGCTCGAATCCGTTCGTCGGCGCCGACGATGAGTCGCTGCATGCCGCCGCCGCGAGCACGGCGACGCCGAGGGTGGTAACAAGAACTTTTTGCATCGCTGAGTCCTGGGAGGGTCTGCGGGGAGGACACGCGATTGGGGGAGGACCCTGATAGCGGATCGTGGATCGCGGAGCGGGGATCGAGAGGGTCTGACCCTACAGTCCCGATCCCCGATTCCCGATCCCCGTTCCCCCCTCCGGCAACCACCCCGCCAATCTCCCCCGCAGATGCTTCAACGCCTTCCCCATCTGCGATTCCACGGTCTTCACCGAGATGCCGAGCGTCGATGCGATCTCGGCGTAGCGGAGGCCGCGGCCACGGCTCATCTCGAAAACTTCACGACACCCCGGCGGGAGCTCGGCGATCGCGTCGACGATCGCGCTCTTCAATTCGTCGGCGACGAGCTCGGATGCGCCGGTGGCACTCACCGAATCGTCGACGGCGATGTGCGGCTCGGCGCGCTTCTGCACGTTGGCGTGGCGCAGTTGATTGAGCGCGCGGTTGCGCGTCGCTCTCAATAGATACGCGCGAACCGATTCCGTGATCACGACGTCGCTGCGCCGGCGCCACAGCTCGAGCATCACCTCTTGCGCGACGTCCTCGGCGGCGGAACGGTCGCGCAGCAATCCCTGCGCGAAGCCCACGAGCTGGGCGTAGTGCGCGCGGAAGATCGCGTCGAACGCTTGCTGGTCGCCGGCCTTCAGCCGGTGCAGCAGGTCGCGTTCGTCCATGTGCTCCGTTTCGACGATGATTGAGGCAAGAGACACGGAACTGTCCGTAGCATGGGCGGTACCGTATACTCCAGATGATCGTTCGTGATCCCGATAAGGGTACCCAAAACCTCGCGTGTCGATAAGGCATGACCGCGCCCGCCACACCGCCAGACTGGGAGTCGATCGCCCGCTACCTCTCCGGTGAATCCACCGCCGAAGAGGCTCGGGTCATTCGTGCCTGGCTGGACGCCAACCCCGCCGATCGGGAATTGGTGGAGCGACTGGGCGACGTGATGTCTGCCGCGCCGGCGGATGTCGACGTCGAATCAGCGCTCGCGCGGGTGCATCAGCGCATGGACCATGCGCCGGAGCCGCAGCGTCCGAAGCTCACGCTCGAGCGAGGCGGCGCGTCGGCGGCGCCGCGAAAAGTTCGTCTCGCATGGCTTGGCGGTCTCGTCGCCGCGGCGGCGATCGCGGGTGTCGCGATCACGACGCTGCGCCGGCCGAGCACGAACAGCGCGGCGACGGTGCGTCGCTACACCACCGGCGTCGGCAAGCGCGACTCGATCACGCTCGCCGATGGTTCGCGCGTGATCCTCGGCCCGCAGACGATCCTCGAGGTTCCGTCGAATTACGGCGGTGCGTCGCGCACCGTCGCGCTCGAAGGCGATGCCTGGTTCGACGTGCGGCACGACGCGTCGAAGCCGTTCCAGGTGCGCAGCCACGACGCGCTGATCGAGGATGTCGGGACGACGTTCACCGTCGAGAGCGACGGCGGCAGCGGGACGACGGTCGCCGTCGTCAGCGGCAGCGTGCGGCTCCGTCGCGACAGCGCGTCCACCGATGGTATCCTGCTCTCTGCGGGCGACCGCGGCTCGATCGATTCGACGGGCCAGACGCGCGTCGAGCGCAACGCGGTGCGCGACGAGGATACGGCGTGGATCTCCGGACGACTCGCCTTCCGCGACGCGCCGCTGTCGCAGGTCGCCGCCGAGCTCGAACGCTGGTACGGCGTGAAGATTCTCGTCGCCGATCCGGCGCTGCGCGCACAGCACGTCACGACCTCGTTCGAGGGCGAGTCGGTCGATCAGGCGCTGCGGATCCTCGGTCTCACGATGGGCGCGTCGATCGAGCGGCGCGGCGACAGCGCGATCGTCTCACCGACGCACGGAGCTCCGCCGGCGCGGTGATCGCGTCGCGGAATGGGCCGCGTGTCCCGTGGTGGGGCGTCGTGATGGCGCTCGCACTGGCGCGCGCACCGTCCGCACTCGCGTCGAGTCCGTTCTCGAGCTGTCCGCTGTCGCGCCTCGATTCGGCGACGCTCGCCACCCGGTGGGCGCCGCCGCTCGACCGTCCGGTCACCGCGCACGCATCGGACATCTCGCTGCGCGATGCGCTCGATCGCGTCGCGGCGTCGGCGCATCTGCGGATGTCGTACAACACCGAGCAACTGCCGCTCACGCGCGCCGTCTGCCTCAATGCCGACGCCCTGCCCGCGGGACGCGTGCTCGCCGATCTGCTCTCCAGCACGAATGTCGCCGCGATCGGCGTCGGCGGTGATCAGGTCGTCCTCGCGCCCCGGCGCGAATCGCCGGTGCACGCCGAGCCGGTGCCTCAGATGGCGTCGGGCGTCGGTCTGCTCGATCGCGTCGTCGTCACCGGCAGCGCGAACGCCGCCGGTGCACCGGCGCGCGAGCTCTCCGTCGGACTCGCTGTCATCGACGGCAAGCAGCTCCAGCGCGACAACACGACGACGATCGCGGGCGCGCTCGACGCATACGTCCCCGGCGTCTGGGGCTGGGCACAATCGCCGTCGACGCTCGTCAGCTCGTACGCGAGCATTCGCGGCGCGAGCTCGTTCGGGCTCAGCTATCCGAAGGTTTACATCGACGGCATCGAAGTCGCGAACCCGCTTCTGCTCTCGCGCTTCAACCCCGCGTCGATCGATCGCATCGAAGTCATCCGCGGCCCCCAGGGGTCGGCGCTCTACGGCACCGACGCGATCAGCGGTGTCGTCAACATCGTCACGCGCCACGAAGGCGCGAGCCCCGACGGAAGCCGCGCACAGATTCGCTCGACCGCCGGTCTTTCGCAAAGCAGCTTCGCCAACGACGTGCTCGCACAGGATCACTCGATCTCGCTCGCGACCGGCACGAGTGCCCGTTCGGCCGATCTCAACGTCGCGATCGGCAGCATCGGCTCCTTCGTGCCCGACGGATACAGCCGAGATCTCATGGCGACGGGGAGCACGCGCGTCGTCCACGAGAACAGCACCTTCAGCGCGACGGGCCGGCTGTTCGTCGAGCGCGCGGGGTCGCCGGACAGTCCGCTCGTCGGACGTCCGATCCGCGCACCGGCCGACACCAACACCCTCGGCCACGACGTACCGCAGTCGGTGAATGAGTACACGCTCGGCACGACGGCAACGACCGCGATGCCGAACGATTGGACGTTGTCCGCGGTGACCGGTATCGACGGGTATAGACTCACGCACGTGCAGACGAACTTCACGCCGATCCCGTCGGTGCTCGACTCGGCGCTACGTGCTGCCGAGGGTGGAGCGGATCGCGCGACGCTTCGGTTGAGTGGCGTGCGTCAGTTCAATGCCGGCGCGCCGACGCGCGGCACGTTCACCGTGGCCGCCGAGCAATCGGCGATGCACGTCTCCGCGGTGCCCATACGATCGCAGCAGCAGACGTCGCCGATGCACCCGCTGGCGACGCGCGTCCACGCATCGTCGTCGATGGGGGAGCTGCAGCCGGCAACCGCCGGCGACCGGATCGTGACGTGGCAGAACAGCACCGGCCTCGTGACCCAGGGCAATTTCGTCTGGAGCGACCGCGTGTTCGCGACCGGCGGCGTGCGCTTCGAGCGCGACAGCCGGCTCATCGCCGATCCGATCGAGACGCTGCCGATGCTCGGCATCGCGACGGTGTTCACGCCGGGCGATCTCACCCTCAAGCTGCGCGCGTCATTCGGCAAAGGGATGCGTCCACCGTCGACGCCATCGCGGATGCAGTTCTGGCAGACGCAGACGCAGCTCGTCGCGCAGGACGTGCTCGGCCCGGAGCGACAGACCGGCTACGAGGCGGGCATCGATCTCTCGCTGCGCAATCTCGTTTCGTTCCAGGCGACACGCTTCGATCAGCGCGCGTCGGGACTGATTCAACCGGTCGGCATTCCCATCGATTCGATGGAACGCTCGCACCGGATGATCTACTTCTCGCAGAACGTCGGCGAGATCAGCAACACGGGGTGGGAGCTCCAGGCGAACACGTCGCTATCGTCGCTCACGCTCGTCGGGACGCTGAGCCTCGTCGACAGCCGCGTGCGCAAGCTCGCCGAGAACTACACCGGCGATCTCTACACCGGCGGACGGATGCTTCAGGTTCCGGCGCGCACCGAGAGCATCAACGCGACCTGGAACGCACTGCGCTGGCGCGCGACGATCGGCGCATCGCGCGCGCTCGATTGGATCAACTACGACGAGATCGCGCTCGCGCAGGCAGTCGCGAGCCAGACCCACATGGCCCGCGACTTCGCCGGCGCGCGCCTGCGACAGTACTGGAAGACCTACGACGGCGGCACGCGCCTGCGGGCCGCACTCTCGCGCGACATTCGCGACCAGTTCGCGATCGAGATCTCGGCGGAGAATCTCCTCAATCATCAGACGGGCGAGCCGGACAACATCACGGTGATTCCGGGCCGCACGCTGATGACGGGGCTTCGACTGAAGTTCTAGTTCTTCACGAGGTGGTACGCGGTCTGTCTCGCCAGCGCCCACTTCGTCGATCCGTCGGGCAGCACGACCGCGTCTTCCTCCTGCGCCGAGTGCACGGCCTGGTTGTCCCATTCCGGCACCTTCGTCGTCGCCTGGAGCTCGATCGAGAACCACATGCTCGGGATGACCTTCGCGTCCCCGCGTCCAGGCACGCCGTCCTGATAGTCCCACAGTCCGATCAACGGCCCGGCACCGTGGCCGTGCATGCCGATCGGGTGCGTGTACACCGTGCCGTCGATCCCCATCGCTTTCGCCTTCGCGAGTGACGCGCGGAGGATCTCGTTGCCGGTGCGACCGGGCTTGATCTCGGCCATCACGATGTCCTGTAGCTTGTTCGAGTTCGCGAGCGCGACTTCGAGGCCCGCGGGAACGTCGGTCTCGCCGTCGCGCAGGACGTAGCCCATGTGCTGCGCGTCGGTGTTCAGGCGCATCGCAGTGATGCCGAAGTCGCAGTGCAGCACGTCGCCCTTCTGGATGATCGGGTTGTCACCGAGCTGCGCGTCGGTCGCGCCCCGCCGCTGGACTTCGACCGATGGATGAAACCAGGTGCCGAGCCCGAGGTCGTTGACCTTCTGGCGCATCCACCAGACAACGTCCTCGGTGCGCGTGACGCCCGGCTTGATCACGACATTCGAGAACGCCGTATCGATGATCCCCCACACCACGCGCTGCAGATCGGCGTAGCGCTTCGTCTCATCGGGCAGACGCGTGGCGATCAGATCGAGCGCCAGGCCGTCCGCGTGCTTGAAGCGCGCCGTCCACTTCGGACCGAGGGCCTTGCTCATCCCCTCGAGCTCTCCGGCGGAGAGGCCGTCGGTGAACGCGAACACCGTCGAGACGTCGATCGCGATCGACTTCGGATTGCGCTTCTCGATCTCGGCCTTGAGCACCTGCCACTGCTCATCGCCCCACAGCTCGGCCTGTGCCTGCACCGATCCGCCGGCGGGTCCCGACGGCGCCTTCGTCGAGCGAATCGCCTGATACACACCGCCCTGCGACGTGCCGCCCATCGCCAGCCGCTCGATCGGCTTGTCGCAGACTCCCTTCACCGCCGCGCACGGGTCGGAGAAGAGATAGATCGTGCGTCGGCGTGCCGCGAACGTCGTCGGCGAGACGAGCGACGAGAAGACCGGATCCTCGTTGTATTCGCGCATCGGGACGACCCACATCTCGACGCCGTACTTCTTCATGAGCGCGGGGAGCACGGTCTTCATGCGCTGGTCGAGCCAGCGTTGCTGCTCGTCGGCCTGGCTTCGCAGGTCGCCGAACGGGCGATAGGTGTCGATCTTCTGCGCCGCGAGGGGCGCGGCTACGGCTCCGGCGAGCGCGAGGATGTACGCGATTTGTTTCATCGATTGACGGGTGGGGTGACGGCGCGAATCTATTGACGATGAGCAATCGACGCGAATTCCTGAAGACGACTGCCGGCGGCGCACTGCTCGCCGCGCTCCCGCTCGCGAAAGCGAAGCTGTTCGAGCGCGCGCTCGGGCCCGCGAAGTCGCTCGACCTCCTGGTGCTCGGCGGCACGGGCTTCATCGGACCGCACCTCGTGCGCTATGCGGTGTCGCGCGGCCACCGTGTGACGATCTTCACCCGAGGCCGGCGCGACGCCGAGCTGCCGGCGGAAGTGATGCGCCTGCAGGGCGATCGCAACGGACAGCTCGATGCGCTGAAGGGCAAGCGTTGGGACGCCGTGATCGACGACTCGGCGACGAATCCGACGTGGGTGCAGCTTTCGACTGAGCTGCTCAAGGATTCGGGCGCATACATGTTCACGTCGTCGACGGGCGTGTACTACCCGTACCTCAAGCGCGGGCTCGACGAGTCGGTGCCGCCACACACCGACCTCAAAGATCCAAAGGACGGGTCGGAGACGTTCGGCGTCGCGAAGGCACAGTGCGAGGCGCAGGTGATGAAGGTGTTCGGCGATCGCGGCATCGTCGTGCGTCCGACGGACATCGTCGGGCCCGGCGATACCACGGATCGCTTTCCCTACTGGCCCGTCCGCCTCGCGCGCGGCGGCAATGTCCTCGCGCCCGGCCACGCCGACGACCCGATGCAGCTCATCGACGTCCGCGATCTCGCCGAGTTCATGGTGCATCTCGCCGAGA
>CBHWBX010000207.1:0-7538 GCA_966111935.1 uncultured Gemmatimonadaceae bacterium | reverse complement strand
ACTCGAACACCTTCACGAGCGAGCTGCAGAACGAGCTCTCGTGGATCAGCCTCGACAACAAGCATCGCTACAAGTTCGGTCTCGACTTCCGCTACAACCGCTACTCGCAGGACAACACGACGAACCGGTACGGCACGTTCGTCTACAACTCGCTCTCCGATTTCGAGAACGGCATCCCGGCGAGCTTCAGCCGTCGCCTGCAGGTGAATCGCCGGCTCGGCGACGATCTCGGTGCGTCGGCGTGGCTCGGTGACGCGTATCGTCGCACGCCGCGCCTGCAGATCACCTACGGCGTGCGCGTCGATGCGTCGCACTTCCAGGGGAATCCGGCGTACAACGGCGTCGTCGACAGCGTCTTCGGTGCGCGCAACGACGCGGTGCCGCGCGGTGTGTACGTGAGCCCGCGCCTGGGCTTCAGCTGGACGTATGGAACGAATCCGCAGATCGGCGGCTTCGAGGGTGCGGCACGCGGCTCGCGCGGCAACATCAGCGGCGGCATCGGTGAGTTCCAGAATCTTCCGAACTCGCAGCTCATCGCCGGCGCCGTCGACCAGACCGGCCTGCCGTCGGCCGCGCAGCAGCTGAGCTGCATCGGTAGCGCGGTGCCCTCGCCGAGCTGGCAGGATTATCTCACGAGCACCGGGACGATCCCGGCGACCTGCGCGAACAGCACGTCCTCGTTCACGAGCACCGCGCCGAACGTGCAGCTGTTCACGCCGGACTACACGCCCCAGCGCAGCTGGCGCGCGAACATCGGCTGGAACGCGCCGGTGCTGAACAACCGCTTCCGGCTGTCGAGCGGCGCGACCTACTCGCTGAATCTCAATCAGCAGAGCCAGATCGACCTGAACTTCAACCGCGTCGCGCGCTTCACGCTGGCGACGGAAGGCCGGCCGGTGTTCGTCGATCCGAACAGCATCTTCCCATCGACGGGCGCGATCCTTTCGCGCGACGCCCGCCGGTCGCAGAGCTTCGCGCAGGTCACGGACTTCGTGTCCGACCTGCACTCGCGCAGCACGCAGCTCAACGCCGGGATCTCCCCGGTGGCCTTCAACTCGTCGCTGCAGTGGAACGTGAACTACATCTGGCAGCGCGTGAACGACGAGACGCGCGGCTTCAACGGCGGGAATACATCGAGCGATCCGTATCTCGCGCAGTGGGCGCGCTCGAACGGCGACTGGCGCCATCAGATCACCTACAACGTCGGCTACACCTGGCATCAGGCGGTGAGCGTCACTGCATTCGGCCGCTTCCAGTCGGGCAACCCGTTCACGCCGATGATCTCGGGCGACGTGAACGGCGACGGCTACAACAACGACCGCGCGTTCATCTACGATCCGTCGAAGACGAGCGACCCGAACGTCGCCGCCGGGATGCAGTCGCTGCTGAGCAGCGCGCCGGCGTCGGTGCGTGATTGTTTGCGCAAGCAGCTCGGTGCGCTCGCCGGCCGCAACAGCTGTGAAGGTCCGTGGACGACGAGCCTGAGCCTTCGTGTATCGCTCGTCTCGCAGGCGTTGAAGATCCCCGACCGCGCCACGATCTCGCTCGGCATCGCCAACCCGCTCACCGGCATCGACGCGCTCGTGCACGGCTCGGAGAACCTGCACGGCTGGGGCGCTCCGGCGAGCACCGACCCGACGCTGCTCTATGTCCGCGGCTTCGACCCGACGTCGCAGCAGTATCGCTACGACGTGAACCCGCGCTTCGGCGCGAACCGTCAGGCGAGCGCGCTCAATCTCGCACCGATGCAACTTACCCTCGACGTGCGACTCGACGTCGGTCCGGAGCGCGAGCGCCAGGACCTCTTCCTGCGTCTGCGCAGCGGCCGCAGCACGAAGGGGAACAAGATGAGCGAGCAGCAGCTCAAGCAGATGTACATGCGCGGCTATCCGAACCCGTTCGAGCAGATGCTTCGCCAAGCCGATTCGCTCGGCATCGACTCGGACGTGCAGGACAGCATCGCGATCCTCAACAAGACCTACGGCCGCGCGATCGATTCCCTCTGGACGCCCGTCGCGAAGTACCTCGCCGCGCTTCCCGACAAGTACGATCTCGGCGACGCCTACGACCGCGTGAGCACGGCACAGAACAAGTCGCTCGACCTGATGGGCGTCTACGGTCCGGCCGCGAAGTCGCTGCTCACCCCCGAACAGATCCGCAAGCTGCCGCCCTACATCGCGCTGTTCCTGGACAACCAGGCCATCCGCAATCTCCGCCCTGGTCGAGCGGGTGGGGGACGTGGCGGGTTCTTCGGCGGTTGAGCTCTGGGAACCGCTCAACGCAGAGACGCGGAGACGCAGAGGTTCGCAGAGGACGGCAAAGATCGAAAAAGCAAAGGATGAATGAAAAAAGAACGGCGACTCCGAGAGTGGAGTCGCCGTTCCCATTTCATAGCAGTTTCGCAGTTCCTCTGCGTTCCTCTGCGTCTCCGCGCCTCTGCGTTGAGAAGTTGCCGTTACTTGATCTTCGTCCCCACGAGCTGCGCCACCGCCGAGAGAGTCGTCTGCGCCGCGTTGAGACCGAGCTTGAAATCCTTGTCGCTGTACGTCTTGTAGACGTCCGTCGGCTGGTGCCAGTTCGGATCCCAGCCGGCGCCGATCTGGGCGCCGCGTTCATTCTCGCGGAGGCTGATCGCGGGGATGAGGTCCTTGAACGGATCGGAGTCGGTGTTCGTCATGTGCGGACCGACCGTCGCCGGGTAGTCCGTCGCGTACTTCTCGTTCGATCCCTTGAAGAACCAGGCGAGCTTCGCCGACGCGTCGGCCATCTTCGACGTGTTCGCGAACTCGATGTTCACGTCGGCCTCCGGACGCTGTTCGGGGTTGAGCGTGCCGTCCGCGCGCGGCATGCCGTGATCCCAGAGCATCATGTCGTGCTGGATCATGCCGAGCCACTTCGGCTCCGGATACTTGCCCGAGCCCGCCGGCTCTTCCTTGCCCTGCAACGACGCGCGCTGGTCGACGTAGGCATGGGCGCCGTTGAGGCCCGTCTCCTCGTTGTTCCAGAGGACGAAGCGGATCGAGCGATCGGTGACGACGTTCGGATCGCTGAAGATGCGCGCGAGCTCCATGACGATCGCCGTGCCCGAGCCGTCGTCGTTGGCGGCCTCGTTCCAGCCGTGGCCGTCCATGTGGCCGCCGACGATGTACATCTCTTCCGGATGCGTCGAGCCGACCTTCGTGCAGTACACTTCCTGGCGCTCGCCGTCCGACGCCGGCTCGGCGTCGAGCGCGCGAATCTTCGGGTCGGGCTGGCGGAGCGAGTCGGTGTTCACGCCCGTCTGCGTACGAATACCGAAGATGCGGCTTCCGCCCTGGCCGTTCGCGGGACCGTTGCCGATCACCGAGCCCGGAGCCGGCGGTGCCCCGCGACCGCCGCGGCCCGCGTTCGCATTCGCCGGACGCTGCGGCGTCGTGTACTGGTAGACGACGCGGCCCGTCTGGCAGCCGTAGCTCTTGAGCTGCGCTTCGATCCAGTCGACCGCATCGCGATTGCGCTTCGTGCCCTGGCGGCGATCGCCGAACTGCGTCAGGCCCTTGATCGTCGCCTTGTATTTCTCGAGCTCGAGGCGTGAGACGAGCGTACGCACCGGGTCATTCGGATCGGCCGCCTGCGCCGACTGCTGGGCCACGAGTGGTGCCGACACCGCCGCGACGAGAAGGCCCGCGGTCACGGCCGCGCGGCGGCCGTTGGAGGATGAGAAGGAACGCATGAGGGTTCGAGAAGACAATTGAGTAGAGGTCTGGCGGCGACGCGGTAACGTTCGCGCCCCGAGTCCATTCGTTTGAGATACGGAGCGACCATCGATTTCGCCACCCCCAAAAAAATCAGACGGAAAATGATGGAGGGGATTGGTTCACCCGTTTATGTTGCGTCGTCGCAGTCGCCCGCCCTGTCTTCGACTTTCCCACATCATGGCATTCGTCCCAGCGTCCCACGCCACGCGCGCGTCGGACTGGCCCGTGCCCGGCCCGATCGACCTCGCCGCGCACGACCTGCCGCACGACTCGTCCACCATGGAATGGTGGTACGTCAACAGCCACCTCTCCGTCGGGAACGGCGGGCGATATTCGCTGTTCGCGTCCTTCTTTCGCGTCGACGTCACCGACGCCGCGGAGCATGAGCGAACGGGCGAGCGCACACACGCGCACTTCCTGACCTGGGCGCTGATCGATCTCGAGCGCGGCCGGTACATGCCGCACACACTACTCGACCGCCGCACGCCGACGCTCGCGCTGCACGACTTCGACACGGGGCACGGCCCCGGCGACCCGCGGCTCGAGCGCGCGATGCGCGAAGTGCTCAACCGCGGGCGCGTCCCCCTGCCCGACCGCCTGCTCGCGCACGACGCGAAGGTGAATCTCACGCGGCTCGACCTCGACTACGGCGGCAATCGCTTCCGCAAAGCGAGCGACGGCAGCTACGAGCTGGAGCTCGTCTCGCACGATGGCCGCGAGGGCTGCCGGCTGCGCTTCGCGCTCGAGAAGGACGTCGTGCGGCATGGCGACGACGGCGTCGTGCGCGGCGTGAATGAAGAAGACATGTTCTACTACTTCTCGCCGCGCTGTCGCGTCACGGGATCGATCCTCGCCGACGCCGACTGGACGGATGTCGTCGAGGGTACGGGATGGTACGATCACGAGTTCGGCTTCGCCGGCAGCGGCGACGACGTGGAAGAGGCGAAGGTCGGCTGGAACTGGCTCGCCGCGCAGCTCGACAACGGCTACGAGGTCAGCGCGTACGACCTGTTCGACCAGCGCGACGCGTCGCGGACGCGCGGACGCTGGGTGATCGTCATCGATCCCGACGGCAACCGCACGGCCTACGACGACTTCGTGCTGCGCGCACACGGCTCGTGGACGAGCACTCGCTCGTTCAACGAATACCCGACGGCGTACACGCTCGAGGTTCCGGCGGCCGGTCTCTTCCTCGACGTCGCGATCGCGATGCCGCACCAGGAAGTGCTCACGGTGATCTCGGCGCCTGGATTCTGGGAGGGCACGGTGAAGGTCACCGGAACGATGCACGACAGCGTCGTGAGCGGCCCCGGATTCATCGAGCGCAGCGGCGTGAGTGTCGTCGACACGACCGACCAGTTCTTCGCGTCGGTCGGGCGCGAGACGCGCCGCGCCATCGACACCCTGCTGCCCGACCCCCTGTCGCCCGACCAGGCACTGCGCCTCATCGGCGGCGACCGCCGCCACTTTCTCGACGGCGTCGACGTCGAACAATATTCGCGGACGGTGATCCGTCCGATTCGCGAGATCATCCTGCGCGGCGGCAAGGCGTGGCGCTCGTACGGCCTCCTCGCCTGCATCGATCTCGTCGGCGGCGATTCGCAGCGCTTCAGCAACTGGCTCGCTCTTCCCGAGCTGCTGCACGTCGGCTCGCTGATCATCGACGACGTCCAGGACGACTCCGACGTTCGGCGCGGCGGCCCGGCGGCGCACAAGGTCCATGGCGACGCGCTCGCGATCAACGCCGGCTGCGCGAGCTACTTCCTCGCCCAGCTCCCCGCGCTGACATCGGGTCTGTCGAACGACCTGCTCGTGACGATCTACGAGTCGTATTTCGACGCCATCCGCGCGGCACACGCGGGACAGGCTCTCGACATCGACGGGCTCGCACGGATGCTGCCCGCGGTCGTCGAGAGCGGCGACGGCGCGCAGCTCGAGCGTCGGGTGATCGGCACGCACCGATTGAAGTCCGCGGCCCCTGCCGGCGCGCTTGCACGCATCGCGGCGCTCATCGGCGGCGGAACGATGGAACAGGCCGAGGGCGCCGGCGCGCTCTTCGAGGCCTTCGGTGTCGCGTTCCAGATCATCGACGACGTCCTCAACCTGCGCGGCTTCGACAACGACCGAAAGAATCGCGGCGAAGACATCACCGCGGGCAAGGTCACGGCACCGGTGGCGAAGGCGATGGGTCGGCTCGCGCGCGATGACCGCTGGCGCCTCGCGACGATCCTCGCCTCGGAGCCGCAGGATCCGGCGGTCATCCGCGAAGCGATCGCGCTCATCGACGGCTGCGGTGCGCTCGACGACTGCGAGCGCGACGCCCGCGAGATGGTCGAGACGGCGTGGAGCCGCCTCGACGCGCTCGTCCCCGACTCGCAGGTCAAGACGCGCCTCCGCGCCTTCGGCTGGTTCGTGCTCGACCGCCATTACTGATCGATGGCGGCGAGCTCCACGACGCGCGTCCCGACGACGGCCGACGACCCTCGCGTGGAAGACACGCAGGCGTCGACGGTCGTCTCCACGGATCCACTCTGGAGCGAATCGTTCTACCTGAACTTCGCCGATCCCGAGGGACGCATCGCTGGACTGAGCCGCATCGGACTGCATCCGGTGCGCGGCGAGTCGGACGCGCTGCTCTGTCTCTACCTCCCCGGCGGCGCCGCGGGATGCATGCTCTCGACCGCGAGATGCTCGGCGAGCAGCATGACGACACCGAAGGTCGGTACGCACGCGCACGAATGCGTCGAGCCCCTTCGCGTCTGGCGACTGACGTACGAAGGGACGGTGCATCGCTTCGATGACCCGCAGCGCATCCCCGATTCGCTGCGCCGCGGCGGCGATCCGGACGGCGTCATGTCGGTGTCGATCGCGCTCGAGTTCATGGCGACGCATGCACCGGTCTTCTATCCCGAGTATCTGCGCGTCACCGACGGACCGCCAGCCCCTGATGACACGCCGGCTTCGTTCGGGCGATCGCTGCGTCGCGCGCTCCGCCGGCCGAGTGAGATCGTATCGGCGCTGAAGATGGGCGGCGCGAAACACTACGAGCAGTCGATGACCGTGCGCGGCTCGGTCACGGTCGACGGCCTGAGGTACGACGTCGACGGCAGCGGCCATCGCGATCATTCGTGGGGACGCCGCGACTGGGCCCCGTCCGAGCGGTGGCGATGGATCACCGGCCAGGTGGATGACGTCGCGTTCAGCGCGATGTACCTGACCGTCGCCGGCACCCACGTCGTGAATGGATTCGTGCGCGACGACGACCGCATCGCGCTCGTCGATGCGCTTCGCTTGAAGAACACGTTCGACGCGGCCGGCTTCGGCGCGCGCACGCTCACGCTCGATCTCGACGCCGGCGGCAAGCACTACGCGATCACCGGCGAGGTCAGCGACAACCTCTCGCTCCCGATCGACGGGGCGCGTTCGCGCTCTCAGTACACCATCGGGCGCACGCGATTCCGAATCGGCGATCGCGTCGGCTACGGCGTCGCCGAATTCCTCGAACGGCTCGACCCATGATCATTCGACTCGATCAGGAACGGGCGCGCGACCGAAGCGTTACCGGCGGCAAAGCCTCCGCGCTCGCGCGACTCCTCGCGGCCGGCTTCCGCGTTCCCACGGGCATCGTCGTGACGTCGCCGCAAGACGGCGGCGATGCGTTGCGCCCCGCGATCGCCGGGCTGCTCGACGACGGCAGGCATGCGCTCGCCGTACGCTCGTCCGGCTTCGCCGAGGATTCGTCGGCGGCGAGCTACGCCGGACAGTTCGAGACATACCTCGACGTACGAACCGCCGACGACG
>CBHWBX010000206.1:0-7600 GCA_966111935.1 uncultured Gemmatimonadaceae bacterium | reverse complement strand
CCCCGACTCCCGATCCGCAGTTGCTTCACCTCTGGTCCAGCGCCCGCTACAGCTTTCCCCTCCCCGAGGGCCACCGCTTCCCGATCGAGAAGTACGCGCTCCTCCGCGAGCGCGTGATCGCCGAAGGCATCGTGCCGCGCGACCTGGTCCATGATCCCGCGCGCATCGCACGCGACGACCTGCTGCTCGTGCACACCGCCGACTACGTCGATCGCTTCACCGCCGGCCGGCTCACCCGCGACGAGGAACGCAAGCTCGGCTTCCCGTGGTCCGAGCATCTCGTCGAGCGCTCGTATCGCGCCGCGGGCGGCACGCTCGAGGCGGCGCGCCACGCACACGCGCATGGCATCGCGATGAATCTCGCCGGCGGAACGCATCACGCTTTTCCATCGCACGGCGAAGGCTTCTGCGTCTTCAACGACGTCGCTGTCGCCATCCGTGTCCTTCAGCGCGACGGAACGATCCGCCGCGCCGCGGTCGTCGATCTCGACGTCCATCAGGGCAACGGTACGCACGCGATCTTCGCCGGCGACGACAGCGTGTTCACCTTCAGCATGCACGGCGGGCGCAACTATCCCTTCCACAAGGTCGCCGGCCGCCTCGACATCGAGCTCGCCGACAAGACCGGGGACGACGACTACCTCGCACTCCTCGCCGAGGCCCTGCCGCGCGCCATCGCGCAGGCACAGCCGGATCTCGTCGTCTACCTCGCCGGCGCGGACCCGCACGAGCACGACCGGCTCGGCAGGCTCTCCCTCACCTTCGACGGCCTGGCCCGACGTGACACGATGGTGCTCGAGCAGTGCCGCGAAGTCGGCATCCCAGTCGTCGTCACGATCTCCGGCGGCTACGGCCAGCCGATCGACGACACCGTGACGGTCCACGTGAACACGGCGCGAATCGCCGCCCGCTACGCGCGCCCGCACCACCCGGTCGGATGACTGGCAGTTTGCGCGGAACCATGCAAAATGAGCACAGAGAACCTCTCTGGCTCCGCATAAATCGCTGCCCAACGAATTCGTAAACCGTTGTCCTGCCGACGGATGCGCGCGTGCCAGGAAACGGGCCCCGCCTTTGCCTTACACGCGGCCGAGCAAGCCATGTTCGAGGCTCGTGCGGATGACCGCCGGGCGTTCCCCACCTGCAGCACCCACCCGCATAGGAGCACGAATGCTTCGCAACCGTAAGGGCTTCACCCTCATCGAGCTGCTGATCGTCGTCGTGATCATCGGCATTCTTGCCGCGATCGCGATCCCGAAGTTCGCGAACACGAAGTCGAAGGCGTACATCACGGCCATGAAGTCGGACCTCCGCAACCTGGTGACGGCGGAAGAGGCCTTCTTCTCGGATTCGTCGAAGTACACGAACGCGATCACCCAGCTGAAGTTCCAGGTGTCGACGGGCGTGAACTCGCCGAACATCCAGACGGGTTCGGGCTGGTGGTACGCGACGAACGACCACACGCAGCTGACGGGGCAGAGCTGCGGCATCGGCATCAACACGACGAACCCGCTCGCGCCGGCGGGCGTCTCGGCGGCCGAAGGCGAGCCGGCCTGTAAGTAAGGCTCTTCGCACGACGTTCCTGGCGGGGCCGCGCTCTCGCGGCCCCGCTCTTTTTTTGTTCGACTAGCTTCATCGAAATGCCGCCGATTCCTCCGCCGCGCGAGTCCGGATTCACCACGTCGACGCCGGTGCCGCTCTACTGGGTCAAGTACGGGCCCGTGGGCGCGCCGCAGCTTCTCGTCCTGCACGGCGGTCCGGGCGCCGATCACGGCTATCTGCTGCCGCAGATGCTCGCGCTGGCCACGAGCTACGAGCTGGTGCTCTACGATCAGCGCGGCGGCGGCCAATCGAAGACCGACGATCGGACGCCGATCACCTGGGAGACCCAGGTCCGCGATCTCGATCTCGTCATCGGAGAGCTCGGTATCGATCCGCTCGTGATCGTCGGGTACTCGTGGGGCGCGCTCCTCGCGATGCTCTTCGCGATCGAAGCGGCGGCCGGCCGCACCGAGCATCGCCCGGAGCGCCTCGCGCTCATCGATCCGGCTCCGGTCACGCGCGCCTATCGACAGCAGTTCGAGACGGAGTTCTCCCGCCGGCAGAGCGATCCGCTCGTCGCCCGGCTTCGCGCCGACCTCGCCGCGTCCGGCCTTCGCGAGCGCGATCCCGACGCCTACCGCCAGCGTACCTTCGAGCTGAGCGTCGCCGGCTACTTCGCCGATCCGGCCGCCGCGCACGATCTCACGCCCTTCCGCGTCACCGGCCGCGTCCAGCAGTCGATCTGGGAGAGCCTCGGCGATTTCGACCTGCTCGCCCCCGGCCAGCTCGATTCGATTCGCATTCCGACCTTCATCGCCCACGGGCGTCAGGATCCGATCCCCCTCGCGTCGTCCGAAGCGGCGGCCAGAGCGACGAATGCCGAGCTCGTCGTGATCGAACGGTCGGGACACGTTCCGTACGTCGAGAACCCCGACGCCCTCTTTCCGGCACTCGAAGCGTTTCTCGCTTCCAACTAGTTTCTCGTCCATGGCGCTCCCCACGTCCGAGTCTCCGCACACCTACATCGCGACGATCGAGCACCTCGGCCGGCGCTACGCGGTGAGCTGTCGGATCGCGTTCGACGGCATCGAGTACGTCGGCCGCCTCTGGTTCGCCGAAGAGGATTGGGACGACGCCGGCCTGCCCGACCGCGCCGCGATCCCCGGCCGCACGCGTGACGAAGTGCTCGAGCTCGCGCGCCGGCTCAACCCCGTCGAGCTCGGGCTCCGTCATCGCCGCGCGCTCGCCGAGAAGCGGCGCTTCCTCAAGCTGCGCCGCGTCACCGACGACATCCTCACGAAGATCCGCTACATGAATCAGATCGCGATCTCGATGCGCGACGGTCTGCTCGACGAGGACGGCGCGCACCAGGAGATCGACCTGACGGAGCGCCAGCTCCACGAGTGCATCGAGCGCCTGCGAGAAGCCGCGGGCATCGAAGACTAGCGTGGACTCGCGGACCGCGGCGCATGTGCTCACGCAGATCGCCGCCTACCTCGAGCTGAAGGGCGAGAACACCTTCAAGATTCGCGCGTACGAAGGCGCCGCGCGCGGCCTCGTCACGCTCAACGCCGACGATCTGAAGCCGCTCTACGACAGCGGCGAGCTCGGACGCGTCCGCGGACTCGGCCCGGCGACGCTCGCCGTCGTGCGCGATCTGATCGAGAGCGGCGAGTCGTCGTACCTCGAGCAGCTGCGCGAGTCGACGCCCGAAGGATTGCTCGAGATGCTGCGCGTCCCCGGCATGTCGCCGCAGAAGATTCACAAGGTCTATGAGGAGCTCGGGATCGAGACGGTCGAGGAGCTCGAGGCCGCGGCGCGCGACGGACGGCTCACGCAGCTTCCGAAGTGGGGACCGAAGACCGCCGAGAAGATCCTCGCCGGCATCGCGACGATGCGCTCGCAGGGATCGCTGAGACTCTACCATCACGCGCTCGCCGAAGCGAACGCGCTCCTCGAGGCGGTGCGCAGCCATCCCGACGTCGCGCGCGCCGAGCTCGCCGGCGATCTGCGCCGGCGCATGGAGGTGATCGCGCGCATCGACATCGTCGCCGCCTGCCGTCACGATCCCGTCGGCGTCGCGCAATCGTTCGCGCGGCTTCCAGGGATCCGGCGCGCGAGCGGCAAGGGCGCGTCGGTGTCGATCGACTTCGTCGACGGCACGCACCTCGAGCTGCACTGCGTCACGCCGGAGCTGTTCGTCGCCGCCTGGTGGCGCGTCACCGGCAGCGAGGCGCACATCGTCGAAGTGATGCCGCGCCTCGCGACCGCGCACGCATCGCTCGCCGCGCATGCCTTCGCCGACGAAGCGGAGCTGTATCGCGCCGCGGGGCTCGAGTACATCGTGCCCGAGCTGCGCGAAGGCATGGGCGAAGTCGATGCGGCCGCACGAAACGGATTGCCGCGGCTCATCGAATACGGCGACATTCGCGGTGTGCTCCACTCGCATTCGCTCTACTCCGACGGCCGCGCGTCGATCGCCGACATGGCGCGTGCCGCGCAGGCGCGCGGCTGGAGCTACCTCGGCATCACCGATCACTCGCAGGCCGCGTTCTACGCCGGCGGCCTCTCGCGCGACCGCGTGCTCCAGCAGCACGGCGAGATCGACGAGCTCAATGCGACGCTCGACGGCTTTCGCGTGCTCAAGGGCATCGAGGCCGACATCCTCGCCGACGGCCGTCTCGATTACGAAGGCGACGACGCGCTGCTCGACTCGTTCGACTTCGTCGTCGGCTCGATCCACGCGCGCTTCTCGCAGAGCGGCGCGCAGATCACCGAGCGCGTGTTGCGCGCGCTCGACGATCCGCGCCTCACGATCCTCGCGCACCCCACGGGCCGGCTGCTTCTCTCCCGCGAGCCGTACGCGCTCGACGTCGAAGCTGTGCTCGAGAAGGCACGCGACGTCGGCGTCGCCGTGGAGCACAACTGCGATACGAAGCGCCTCGATCTCGACTGGCGCCACCTCCGCCGCGCGCGCGAGCTCGGCGTCACGATCGCGATCGGCCCCGACGCGCATTCGACGACGTCGCTCGACAACGTGCCGATCGGCGTCGGGCTGGCGCGGAAGGGCTGGCTCTCCGCCCGCGATGTCTTGAACACCCGCTCCGTCGACGAAGTGCTCGCGTTCGCGCGGGCCCGACGTTCCCTGTAAGCCGCCACGCCCGGAAACGCCCAGATGCCGCGCTTCAAAAAGCCCACGCCAGAATTCGCCCGCGAGATCTACGCGCGCCTCGCCGTGCATTATCCGGACGCCCACTGCGCGCTCGACTTCTCGTCGCCCTTTCAGCTGCTCGTCGCGACGATCCTGAGCGCGCAGTGCACCGACAAGCGCGTGAACATGGTGACGCCCGCGCTCTTCAAGAAGTACAAGACGCCGAAGGCGATGGCGAACGCGAATCCCGAGGAGCTCGAGGACATGATCAAGTCCACGGGCTTCTTCCGGAACAAGGCGAAGAGCCTGCTCGGGATGTCCGCGGCCGTCGCCGAGCAGCACGGCGGCAAGGTGCCGGACGAGCTGGATGCCCTCGTGAAGCTGCCGGGCGTCGGCCGGAAGACCGCGAACGTCGTCCTCGGCAACGCCTACGACAAGAACGAGGGCGTCGTCGTCGACACCCACGTCGGCCGGGTCAGCGGGCGGCTTGGCCTGACCCGGAACACCGATCCGGTGAAGATCGAGCAGGATCTGATCCCGCTCTTCCCCCGCGAGAACTGGACGATGCTCTCGCACCTGCTGATCGAGCACGGGCGGCAGATCTGCGACGCCCGGAAGCCGAAATGCGAGGAGTGTTTCCTCAACGACCTCTGCCCTTCGTCGCGGGTGTAGCCGTCCCCCCGGGGCCGGCTTACCTTTCAGGTATGTCCAAAACCGCCACTTTCGAGACCAACAAGGGCCAGATCGTCGCCGAGCTTTACGAGAAGGAAGCTCCGAAGACGGTCGAGAACTTCGAGAAGCTCGCCAACAGCGGCTTCTATGACGGCGTGAAGTTCCACCGCGTCATCCCCGACTTCGTCGTGCAGGGCGGTGATCCGCTCTCGCGCGATCTTCCCGAAGGCGATCCGCGGATCGGTACCGGTGGTCCCGGCTACAAGATCAAGTGCGAGACCGCCGGCAACCCGCACAAGCACGACGTCGGCGCGCTCTCGATGGCCCACGCCGGCAAGGACACCGGCGGCAGCCAGTTCTTCATGGTGCTCAACGAGGACAACACGCGCCACCTCAACGGCGTGCACACCGTCTTCGGCAAGATCACGAAGGGGCTCGACGTCATGAAGAGCATCACGCGCAACGACGTGATGAACTCCGTGCGCGTCAGCTGACCCGCATACCGCTCTCCCCTCCCCTGCCATGGCCCACGACCATCACGAGCAGAGCTCCGACATGAAGGCCGCGTTCACCGGCCTGATCGTCGGCGCCATCATTCTCTTCGCCGTCGTTCGTTCGATCGTCTCGTACACGAACCACAAGTACGCGGGCGAGAAGTCGCACGCCGAAGCGACGAAGTAAGACCTGCAGCACGCGCGCGTCATCCTGAGCGCAGCGAAGGACCCCTTGGCCCTGAGGTGATCTCCTCGGCGCAGAGGGGTCCTTCGTCGCTTCGCTCCTCAGGATGACACCTTGCCTGCCACCTTCGTCGGGCGCATGATCTCGGAATGAGATACGCCGCGCTCGAGAACTACGTCGGCGGCCGCTTCGTGCCCCCGACCTCTGAACGTCCCCACCTCGACGTTCACAGCCCGCTCACCGGCGACGTCATCGCCCGCGTCCCGCTGTCCGCCCCCGCGGACCTCGACGCGGCCGTCGCCGCCGCGAAGGCCGCGTTTCCCGCGTGGGCCGCGCTGCCGATCAAGGAGCGCGTCCAGGTCTTCTATCGGTACAAGGCACTTCTCGAGCGCGACATCGACGAGCTCGCGGCACTCATTACCGAAGAGAACGGGAAGGTCACGAGCGAAGCGCGCGCCGAGATTCTCAAGGCCGCCGAGCTGACCGAGTTCGCCTGCTCGCTCCCGCAGATCGCCTCGGGCGAGGTCCTCGAAGTCAGCCGCGGCGTCGAGTGCCGCGTCGAGCGCTTTCCACTCGGCGTCGTCGCGTCGATCGCGCCGTTCAACTTTCCGAGCATGGTTCCGCACTGGACGATCCCCAACGCGATCGCGCTCGGCAACTGCATGATCCTCAAGCCGTCGGAGCTCGTCCCGCTGAGCGCCGGCCGTATCGCCGAAATGTTGAAGGAGGCCGGCCTCCCCGACGGCGTGTTCCAGGTCGTGCACGGCGGCCGCGAGATCGTCGAAGCGATCTGCGACCATCCCGACATCCCCGCCGTGAGCTTCGTCGGCTCGACGAAGGTCGCGAAGGCCGTCTACCGCCGCGCGACGCAGAATCTCAAACGCTGCCTCGCCCTCGGCGGCGCGAAGAATCATCTCATCGTCATGCCCGACGCCGACCGCGAGATGGCCGCGACGAACATCGTCGCGTCGATGTCCGGCTGCGCCGGCCAGCGGTGCATGGCCGCGAGCGTAATGGTCGGCGTCTCCGGCGTCGATCACATCATCGCCCGGATGTGCGAGGTCGCGCGCGCGATGGTCCCCGGCAAGGACATCGGCCCCGTGATCACCGCCGAAGCGCGCGAGCGCATCTCGCGCTACATCGACGAGGCCGAGTCGGGTGGCGCCAAGGTGCTCGTCGATGGACGGAAGACGACCGTCCCCGGGCGTGAAGGCGGTTACTACCTCGGCCCGACGATCATCGACTTCGTGACCCCGGACATGAAGATCGCGCAGGAAGAGGTCTTCGGCCCGGTGCTCGTGATCGTCCGCGCGAACGACGTCGCCGAAGCACTGCGCGTCGAGAACGCCTCCCCCTATGGGAACGCCGCGTCGGTCTTCACCGAGAGCGGCGGCGTCGCGCGCTACGTGATGGAACACGCGAGCGCCGGCATGGTCGGCGTCAACGTCGGCGTCCCCGTCCCCCGCGAACCGTTTTCCTTCGGCGGCTGGAACGACTCCCGCTTCGGCGTCGGCGACATCACCGGCCGCGGCTCGATCGAGTTCTGGACGCAGAGCA
>CBHWBX010000205.1:0-7648 GCA_966111935.1 uncultured Gemmatimonadaceae bacterium | reverse complement strand
GCTGTTGCTGCTCGCCGCCGCCGCGATCGGATGCGGCGGCGCCGGCGAGTCTACCGCGCCGATCACCGCGCCCCCGTCGGACACGGCGCAAGCGTTCCCCGGCTTCGACATCGGCGTCTATCCCGGCGACTTCGCGCTCGTCGGGTGGCACTACCCGTCGTCGCCGTATCGATGGATCGGCTACTATCTCGCCGCGCCCTGTCATCGCGACACGACGTTCGTCGGCAAGCGCGCGGGGATCGCGGCGATGGGATGGGGAATCGCGGCGATCTACGTCGGGCAGCAGGACTGGGCGGCAATGCCGTCGCTCGCCGATCGCGTCGAGCTGATCGACGCCGTCACCTGCTCCGCATCGTTGCTCTCGGCGGCGCAGGGCACGTTCGAGGCCTCGGATGCCGTCGCCGGGATGCGATCGAACGGATTCCCCGACGGCAGCACGGTCTACCTCGACATCGAGCACGTCACGACCGTCTCGCAGCCGCTGATCGATTACTACCGCGCCTGGGTGGCGGGCGTGCTCGCCGACGGGCACTACAAGCCGGGCGTCTACGCGTCGAAGTCGAACGCGCCGACGTTCTACAACGTGCCGATCACCGACGCGCGCGGCGCGCGCTACACGCCGTCGTTCTGGATCACGTCGTCCACAGGCTTCTCGATCACGAGCAAGCCGACGGACGTGGGCCTTGCGTACGCACAGATCTGGCAGGGACGGCTCGACGTCACGCAGACGTTCAACGGCTTCACCCTACAGATCGACGTCGACGTGGCGTCGACGCCGTCGCCGAGCGCGCCGCGCTGACGCTGCGCATCGCCATGAAGCGCTTCCGCTCGGCGACGGACATTCGCTCGATCGCGTAGCGCAACGCCGTGCGCGGCATCGTCGCCGCGTGCTCGCGGAGAAACGCGCGCAGCACATCGAGATCGCGCTTGCCGACCTCGCGCAGCATCCAGCCGACGGCCTTGTGGATGAGATCGTGCTCGTCGGCGAGCAGATGCTCGGCCATCCGCAGCGCGGGCTCGAGCTCGTCGCGCTTGATGCCGTAGAAGGTCGCGATCATCGCGATCCGACGTTCCCAGAGCGACTCGGACTTCACGAGCCGCTCGATCGTCTGCGTCCCGATGCGCGCGACGTCGTGCCCGACGATCTCCCCGGCCGACGCGTCGACGAGATCCCAGTTGTTGATGTACTTCGTGTTCGCGAGGTAGGCGCGGCGGATCGCGTCCTTCTCCTTCTGCGCCCCACGTTCGTGCGCGTCGACCATGACGAGCAGCGCGAGCAGCCGCTCTTCGTGCCACTCGGAGTGCAGCAGTTTCACGCAGTCGTCGAGCGACAACCCGCGCGCCCGACGCGCGACCTTGCGCAGCGTCGGCACGGTGATCCCGAGAAACCGATCACCTTCCCCGTACTCGCCCGGCCCCGTCTTGAAGAACCGCGCGACGCCTTCCGCCCGGCTCGCGTCACCGAGCGCACGCACCTCACGCCGGATTGCAGCGAGAGACACACTCCCGATCCCCGATCCCCGCTCCCCGATCCCCAACACTCACATCTCGTCGTTGAGAATCCGCCGCAGCACCGTCGAATCGATGTTCCCGCCGCAGAAGATGATCCCGACCTTCTTCCCGGCGAGACGATCGCGCAGCTTCGGGAGCGCCGCGAAGCCCATCGCGCCCGCGCCCTCGACGACGTTCTTCGTGAGTGAGAGAATCGTCCGCAGGCTCGCCGCGATCTCGGCGTCGGTCACGGTCACGAAGCCCGCCAGTCCGTCAGCGAGCGCGGAGAAGGTCAGCTCGTAGGTCGTGCGCGTCGCCACACCCTCGGCGAAGGTCTGCGCACGGTCGGTCGTGAGCGGCTTGCGCGCATGCCAGGAGTCGTGCAGCGCCGGAGCACCCGCGGCCTGGACGCCGAAGACCTCGAGCTTCGGCGCGAAGGCCCGCGCGACGGTGATCGCGCCGACGGCCTGCGAGCCGCCGCCCGTCGCGATGACGAGCGCGTCGAGATCGGGGGCCTGCTCGACGATCTCGAGAGTCATCGTGCCGGCCCCGGAAACGATGCGCCGGTCGTTCGTCGAGTGCGCGATCAACTTCCCCTCACGCTCGGCGATGCGCCGCATCACCTCGACCGCTTCGTCGTAATCGCGCCCTTCCTCGATCACCGTTGCGCCGAGTGCGCGCATCGCCGCGGACTTGTCGGGATTGTTGCCGGCGGGGACGCAGATGGTGGCCTGCGATCCGAGGGCCTTCGCGCCCAACGCGATCGCCTGCCCGTGTTGCCCGTTCGATGCCGCGACGCCGCCGTGCCGGCGCTGGTCGGGGTCGAGCGACGTCATGAACGAGAGCCCATTCCGAATCTTGAACGAGTTCGTCGGCTGATGGTTCTCGTGCTTCACGAACACGCGCATGCCCGCGCCGGCGAGCTCGCTGAGGCGCGGATATTCGCGAAAGGGGGTCGGCGTGAGATAAGGCGAGAGCCGCTCGCGCGTCGCGCGGATGTCGTCGATCGTGATCGGCCAGGCGCCGGCGTGAGTCGTATCCGTCATCGGTCTCAGGGAAGCTGCTGCGTGATGAGAAGCGCCGTGAACGCCACGACCACCGCGCCGAACAACAGCTCGACCGCGGCGGTGCGCTTGAAGCGGAACGCGGTGTCGTCGGTCCACTCGGGCAGTACGATCTTCCGCCAGTGATAGAAGCCGATCCCGAGCACGACGACGACGAAGATCGTCTTGCGAAGGAGCATCTGTCCGTAGGGGGTCGTCCAGATCGAGCTCACCGTCGGGAAGCGCGTCCACGCGGCGATGATCGCCGAGAGCACGACGATCGTCACGCACTCGACGGCGGTCCCGTGATACGCATGCAAGAGACGCGAGCCCGCGGCCGCGGCGTCGCGCCCATTCAACTTCTTCAGCGACGGCATCGCGCAGAGGATCATCGCCGTGAGCCCGCCGAGCCATCCGCCGGCGCCGAGCACGTGGGCGACGTCCGCCGCGACCGCGGCCGCATAGTGCTTCACCGCGCCGGAGTGGCCAGTGAGCGCTTCACTGACGCAGACGGCGATGAGTCCGATCGCCGCGACCAGGAAGCCACTGATCGACCGCGACGCAACGACGAAACCGATGAACGCGACGACCGCGCCGACGAGACCGATCGCCCACGCCGTGCCCCAGTGCGTGAGCTTCACGAGCAGGACGAGCGAATCGAGGCGCGATCCGCTCGTCGTCGGCAGCAGCTCGGCTTGCGCCATGCCGCGCGTGAGCGTGGCGACGACGAAGAGGATCAGCACCGCGCGCCCGAAACGCACCGCGCGATCATTCACCTCGGCGACGAGCGTGTCGTCCCAGCTTGCCGCGCGCAGCACGGCGAGACGGAACATCACGACACCGATCACCGTGAGCAGCGCGACGAGCTCCGCCCAGCGCATCGCCGCGGAGAACGTCACCGACTGGGTCGATGCGAGTGGCGCGTTCGAGATGACCTTCACGTCCGTCTGCGGCGGGACCGGTGTCGCCGCACTCGGTGGCGTCACCTGGGACGTCGTCGCAGGTGTTGCCTCGCTCGACTTCGCGACGGTGAAGCCGAACTTCCCCGACGATGCGTGTCCGTCGGACGCCGCGGTGCGCCAGCTGACCGTGTACCTGCCGGCGGGGAGCGCTCCGGAGACGGCCACACGAATGCCCATCGAGGGAAGCGCGGTCGGGTCGCCGAGCGCGACGGCGTGGCCGGCCGAATCGGCGAGCTCGATCTTCGTCATCTTCAGCTCGGGGGCCTCGGAGAAGAAGAGGTCGAGCTCGGTCGGCGGAGCCGAGAGGGCCGTGTTCGCCGCGGGCGTGCTGCGCACGAGTCGCGCGTGCGCGAAAAGCAGGACCGGAGTCGTGAGGATGGCCAGCGCGACGATGAACGGCGCGGCCCATTTTCGCCGCTTTATCTGCGGAGCTTCGACCGAAGGTGCGAAGCGCCGGAGGGAGAAGCGATGAGTTTGATTTTTGATCACCATAGAAGTTTGGGCGGAGGCGGGAGCGGGCGCAAACGCCGCGTCGGCTTCACGGCGCTAGATTTTCTCCGGCCATGCTCTCCTCCTTTTCGATCCTGCTGATCGGCTTCGTGCTCGGTATGCGTCACGCGACCGACGCCGACCACGTCGTCGCCGTGACGACGATCGTGAGCGACCAGCCGTCGCTCTGGCGCGCGAGCCTGGTCGGCGCGTTGTGGGGAGTGGGGCACAGCATCACGATCCTGCTCGTCGGCGGGGCGATCGTCGCCTTTAGAATCGCCATCCCGCCGCGGCTCGGCCTCGCGATGGAGTTTGCCGTCGCGGTGATGCTGATCGTGCTCGGCGCGCTCAATCTCTCGGGGCGGCAGGTGGCGTCGGCCCACAGCTCGGCGCGTCCACTCGCCGTGGGCTTCGTGCACGGTCTCGCCGGATCGGCGTTCGTGGCGCTGCTCGTGATCGCGGCGGTCCCCGGGGTATTTCAAGGGCTGCTCTATCTCGGGCTGTTCGGACTTGGTACCGTGGCGGGAATGGGGTTGATCACGCTGGCGATCGCGATGCCGTCGGCGCTGACGGCGCGCCGGTTCGTGAGCATGCAGCGGTACCTGCGCCTGGCGAGCGGTGTCGCGAGCGTCGCGTTCGGACTTCTTCTGGCGCACGACGGCATCGCCGACGGGCTCTTTTCGGCGGCGCCGCACTGGAGTCCGCGCTGAGCGGGCGCCGTGCGACGGCGCGCGTCCCATCGGTCGACCCGGTGGTCGCGGCGCGGTTCGGGAAGCAGCTGCGGGCGTGGTTCCGAAGGAATTCCCGCGATTTGCCCTGGCGGAAGACGCGAGACGCGTACCGAATCCTGGTCTCGGAGTTGATGCTCCAGCAGACACAGGTGTCGCGAGTAGTAGATTATTATGACGCCTTTCTGTCGCGATTTCCTACATTAGCGGACGTCGCCAAATCACCGCCGGATCGGGTCACGGAGGCTTGGGACGGGCTTGGCTACTATGCTCGTGCGAGGAACCTCCACAAGCTCGCGCGGCAGATCACCGACGACGGGCGGTCGCCCGACCGGACCCTCCCCGCCGATCCCGTGGAGCTGCGCGCGCTGCCGGGGATCGGGGCGTACACCGCGGGCGCAGTGTCGTCGTTCGCGTACGAGCGTCGGGCGGCGCTCGTCGACACGAACGTCGCGCGGGTGATCCAGCGCGTCTTCGCTCCGTCGGTTCAGCCGAAGACCACGAAGGGGCAGAAGGCCGTCTGGGGGATCGCCGAGGCGATCCTGCCAAAGACCGGCCGGGCGACCTGGACGCACAACCAGGCGCTGATGGAGCTCGGGGCGCTCGTCTGTACGGCCCGGGTCGCGCACTGCACGCGCTGTCCCGTCCGCTCGGTCTGCCGGTCGGCCGGCAAGCCGATCAAGCGGTAGGCGCCGCGCTTGCACTATCGGCAGACGATGCGACCGATCCGTTTGCTGCCGATGCTGTTCGCCGCGATCGCGGCGCCGACCCTCGCGAGAGCCCAGACCGAAGACACCGTGATGGTCGGGGGACGCCGCGCCGTGGTCTGGCTGCCGGCGACGCCCGGCCCGCATCCGGTCGTCGTATTCTCGCACGGGCTGGGCGGCTGTCCGACGCAGTCGCGCTTTCTCACGAGCGGGCTGGCCGAGCATGGGTATCTCGTCGTCGCGCCCTTTCACCGGGATGCGGGGTGCGGGCGAAAGGTGAAGGGCGTAGCGCGACCGCCGTATCCATTCAGCGAGCCGCATCGCTGGAACGATCTGACGTACGCCGACCGCATCGCCGACGTCCGCGCGATCGTCGCCGCGCTTCCGTCGTCGCCGCTCGGGATGCAGGCGGATCTGACGCGCCTCGCCGTCGCCGGCCATTCACTCGGCGGCTACACGGCGCTCAGTCTCGGCGGTGCGTGGACGCTGACGCGGATGCCCGAAGTGCGCGCGGTGCTCGCGATGGCGCCCTATGCTGCGCCGTTTCTGGCGCATAACACGATGTCCGACCTGACCACGCCAGTGATGTTCCAGGGTGGCTCGCTCGATGACGGGATCACCACGGCGCTTCGGCGTCCGGGCGGTGCGTTCGATGAGGCGCGCGGCCCGAAGTATCTCGTCGAGTTCCGCGGCGCGCGGCACTCGAGCTGGGGGAACAAACCCAATCCGTCGCACCAGGCGATGCTCGCGTACGCGGAGGCATTCCTCGATCGGTACGTTCGCGGGGGCGCGGACACGTCGGTGCTGGAGAGCCGGCTGGCTGGGGTGTCGGATCTCCGGGTGTCGTCGCGATAGGGGCGCCCCTCTAAGGTCCGACGGGGCGTACTGAGCGACAGTTGGACGTCTGTCCCCAAAAAGCAGGATTTGGGGATTTGAGGATTGGAGGAGAAACCAACGGCTAAAACCTTTTAAAACGGGTTTCGCCGTTTGCCACTGCTGTTGCTGTTTCCTCAAATCCTCGAAATCCTCCAATCCTGCTTTTCCAGGGAAAGCCGTCCAACCGTCCCATACTGGGAACCGACGGACGTCCCCGAAACGGATCGTGTTTCGTCGAAACTGAAAGCCCCAAGTCACCGTACTGGAACGCATTACCGCGACCCGGCGAGGCGATGATGATGGATCCGATGAAGCTCCAGATGCTCGAAGAGATGATGGTGTTCGCCGGCAGCATGGCGACCTTGGGGTGCGTGACGGGGCTGATCAATACGTGGATTCGCTCACGCGGAAAGCAGGTCGGGGCGGGCAGCACGTCGGTGGCGCCGCAGCTCGAGGAGATCTCGGCCCGGCTGGCGCAAATCGAGAACACCACCGAGGCGACGGCGATCGAGATCGAGCGGATCTCGGAGGCGCAGCGGTTCACGACCAAGCTTCTGGCCGACCGGACCCTTCCGGCGACCCAGGCCAATCAGGGCGAGCGCGCGCGAATCGGGTCTACGACCCCGCACTAAGTCCGCTAGATTTCCGCTCACGTTAGAAGGCGGCGCGTCGAGAGCTCCGCCTTGTCCCTATTGGAGATCGTGAGCAATGGCAAACGCGCAGCCGACGCCGCCCGCGCCAACGGGCGAGCTGAAGCCGACGGGAACGCTTGAAATCAAGGATTCTCGTACCGACAAGAACTACTCCGTTCAGATCGTGCAGGGCGGCGTCGAGGGTGATACGGCGACGCGTGCCATGGATCTTCGGCAGATCAAGACGTCGCCCGAAGAATTCGGGTTGATGACGTACGACCCGGCCTTCATGAACACCGCGTCGTGTAAGAGCGCGATCACGTTCATCGACGGCGACAAGGGTATCCTGCGCTATCGCGGGTATCCCATTGAACAGCTGGCCGAGAAGTCGACCTTCCTCGAGGTCGCGTGGCTGCTGCGTCACGGCGAGCTGCCGTCGCAGACCGAGTACGACCAGTGGGTGCACGACATCACGTACCACACGTACGTGCACGAGAACATCAAGACGTTCCTCCAGGGCTTCCGCTACGACGCGCACCCGATGTCGATGCTCTGCTCGGCCGTCGCCGCGCTGTCGTCGTTCTATCCGGAAGCGAAGAACATCCAGGACCCGGCGTCGCGCGACATCTCGATCATCCGTCTGCTCGCGAAGATGCCGACGCTCGCGGCGTTCTGCTATCGCCACAGCAAGGGCCTGCCGTTCATCTACCCCGACAATGA
>CBHWBX010000204.1:0-7655 GCA_966111935.1 uncultured Gemmatimonadaceae bacterium | reverse complement strand
GCGGCGAACATCGCCGGCGCCGACCTCAAGCATCTGATCGATGCGGGCGGCCGCGCCGGCATCGGCTCGCACGGGCAGCTCCAGGGGCTCGGCTACCACTGGGAGATGTGGTCGGTGGCGATGGGCGGGCTGACGCCGCACGACGTCCTGCGCGGCGCGACTATCAGCGGCGCCGACGCGCTCGGCCTGGCGAAGGAAGTCGGGTCGCTCGAGCCGGGGAAGCAGGCGGACATGATCATCCTCGACCGGAATCCGCTCGAGAACATCCGCAACACCCGCTCGATCCACTACGTGATGAAGAATGGCCGTCTCTACGACGGTAACACCCTGGACGAAGTGTGGCCGCGCCAGAAGAAGGCAGGACCGTACTACTGGCAGGTCGATGAGGGTGGAACGTCGACCAGAACCCCGGAGACGAAGACGCCATGATCGGAACACATGTCGGTTCGTTCGCCTTCCTGCTCGCCGCGACATCGGTCGCGGCGGCGCAGGTGCCGGAGCGCGAGTTTGCCGCGCGGCGCGACTCGCTCGCGAAGCGCGTCGACAGCGGCGTCGTGATCGCATTCGGCGGACGCAATCCGGTGACGGACTTCGACACGTTCCGGCAGCTGCCGGCGTTTCATTATCTCACGAACTTCGACGAGCCCGACGCCGCGTTCGTGATGGTCGCGCGAAACGGTGTCGGCGCGTCGACGCTGTTCATCACGCCGGCCGATCCGCGGCGGGCGTTCTATTACGGCTTCCGCCCGGATTCGGCCTCGGTGCGTCGAGATCACGGCTTGCTCGCGCGCCGATCGTCCGCGCTGAGCGCGTACGTGGATTCGCTCGCCGCTGCCGGGTATCCGATCTACACCGTCGACGACTTCGAGGACGCGGACTTCGCGTCAGCCGATTCATTGACGCGCGGCAAGGTGTTCGTGCGCGCGCTCGCCGCTCGGCATCCCGGTCTCGTGATCCGCAACGCACATCCGATCGTCGACGAGCTGCGCGGCCGGAAGTCGGAAGCGGAGATCGCGCTCCTGAAGAAGGCGGCCCAGATCAGCTCGGAAGGCCATCGTGCGGCGATGCTCACGCCGCAGCCGCAGCACGAGTACGAGCTCCAGGCGTCGCTCGAGTACGCGTTCCGCCGCCTGGGCGCCTCGCGTCCGGCGTATGGATCGATCGTCGGCTCGGGTGTGAACGGGACGCAGCTGCATTACATGAAGGACCGCGGAGCGACGAAGCCGGGTGATCTCGTGGTGATGGACGCCGCCGCCGAGTACGCGGGATATGCCGCGGACATCACGCGCACCCTTCCGGTGAGCGGCACCTTCACGCCGGCGCAGCGGCGGATCTATCAGCTCGTACGCGACGGACAGGCGGCCGCGGAACGGAGCTCCGGTCCGGGGAAGTCGCAGGCGGCGGCGCAGGATTCGTCGTACCACGTGCGCGCGAGGGGACTCGCCGCTCTCGGGTTGATCGAGAGCGTCGACGCGACGCTCGATCCGCCGTGGGCTGCGAACTGCGATCGTCAGCCGCAGTCGTGCAAGCAGGCGAACTTCTGGATGATCCACGGCATCAGCCACGGGCTCGGCCTCGCCGTGCACGATCCGGCGCAGTACATGTTCGGCGATCGGACGTATAAGCCTGGCGACGTTTTCACCATCGAGCCCGGGATCTACATCAGCACGCGGATGCTCGACGCGCTGCCGGACACGCCGAAGAATCGCGCGTTCATCGCGAAGGTGAGGCCGATCGTCGCGCAGTACGAAAACACCGGCGTGCGGATCGAGGACGACTACGTGATCACGCCGACCGGCCTCGAGCGGATCACCACCGCACCGAGGGAGATCGGCGAGATCGAGGCGCTGATGAAACAGCGCCCGACCCGTCCCGTCCCCTAAAAACCTTAGGGGACTGGCTTCGGGATCTGCCGAACCGCCGCGGCCTTCTCGACCAGCCGGCGCAGCTCGGCGATCGGTGCGGGGCTGTCGTCGACCTGCAGGCGCAGCACGACGTCGTTGTGCAGCCACACGCCGCCGTTCTTCTTGACGATGAGCATCGCCGCCGACTCCTGGCCGCGTTTGTCGCCACCCGCTGACTGCCCGCCCTCGAGCGCCGCGAGCAAGCGATAGGCGAGATGCCCGGGTGTACGCTCGAAGCGCGCGACCATGCTGTCGACCACCGCGGGGCCGGCGAGGATGTTTCCCTGCGCCGTGCAATGCGTGTCCGGCGCGGAGCACGCCTTGTTGCCCGCCCACTCCGTGGCCTTCGGCCCGGTGTACGCAAACACGTTCCCCTTCCCGTCGATCACTGCGAACTGGCGGCCCTGCTTCGTCCATCGAACGCTGTCGGGATCGGGGTCGCGCTCCCAGATCGTCTTCACGACCTGCTCGGCGCTCATCCCTTTGCGCAGCAGCTCGAGCGCCTGCGGTCCGTAGCTCACGTCGACGATCGCCTGCGTCGCCGCGACGCCGACGCCTGCCTCACCCCACAGCACGCCGTTGCCGACGGAGAAGACGCGCGACTGCACCGCGCCACCCCATTCGCCCGTCGCCGGATCGTACGCGAGGATGGAGAACGTGCCCGTGGGCCAGGGCAGATCCGATGAATCCACCGGAGCTGCTGCCCTCTGTTGGGCGATGAGCGGCGATGCCGCGGCCGACAGCAGCAGCGCGAAGCGCGAAACCGAGCGCATGGAAGTCCTCGAGTTGGAAATGACCCTTCTGGGCGAGCGAATTGGATATTCCGCGCGAGAACATAATGCGTCCGCCGAGTGGGGGCACCGGGCGCGTTGCAGCGCCGCCACCGCTGCGCCATGTTAATCGCGCCTCAATCCGTTCGGTACATGGGCCAGGATCGACGACAATTCCTTGGAACGTTGGGCGTCGCGATGCTCGCGGCGTCCTGTCGCCGCACCCTCGGGTTCCACGCCCATGTACCATCGCCACCGCTCGGGCTTCAGCTCTACACCGTGCGACAACCAGCGCGCAGCGATCTTCCGAAGACACTCGCGCGCATCGCCGCGGTCGGCTTCAGGGAAGTCGAGCTCGAAGCGTATTACGGTCATACGCCGGCCGACTTTCGCTCGATGCTCGATGCCAATGGGCTCGTGGCCCCGTCCGGACACTTTACGATCGAACAGATCGATCGCGAGCCGGCGACGACCTTCGGCGGCGCGCACGCCATCGGCCATCGGTGGCTGACGTTGCGAGAGCTGCCCCGCGGAAAACGGCAGACGCCCGACGACTGGAAGAGGCTCGCCGCGCGGTTCAACACGACCGCAAGCTTCGTCAAGAAAAATGGGTTCCGTCTGGCGATCCACAATCACAACGACCTCTTCACACCGCTCGGCGAAGTGACGCCGTTCGACATCCTGATCGCCGAGACCGATCCCGCGCTCGTCGCATTCGAGCTCGATGCATATTGGGCGATCAGCGGCGGCGCCGATCCAGTCGCGCTGCTGCGACGCTACTCTGCGCGTATCCCCCTGCTCCACATTAAGGATGGACGTCCGCCGTTTACCGAACCTTCGCAGACCGATGTCGGCAACGGGGCTGTCGACTATGCACCAATTCTCGCTGCCGCGGGCGCCGTCGCACACCGGTTCGTCGAATCCGATTCCGCTGCCGACCCGTTCGCGTTCGCGAAGGACAGTTACGACTACCTGAGAAGGATGTAGAGATGCCACAACGACCGATCTACGACGTCGCGATCATCGGATCGGGGGCGGGAGGCGGCATGGCCGCCTATACGCTCACCAAGGCGGGTGCGCGCGTCGTCATGCTCGAAGCCGGCCAGAAATGGTTCGCGTCGAAGGACACGAAGATGCTCGTGCCGTCCTACGCGACGCCGCACCGCGGCGCGGCGATTCACGGACGCCCGTTCGGCGAGTTCGACGCCTGCGACGGCGGCTGGGAGATCGACGGTGAGCCGTACACCCGCGCGCCCGGCACGCAGTTCAGCTGGTGGCGCGCGCGCATGCTCGGCGGCCGCACCAATCACTGGGGCCGCATCTCGCTGCGCTTCGGTCCCGACGACTTTCGCGGCAAGAGCCTCGACGGACTCGGTGACGACTGGCCGATCAGCTACGAGGACGTGAAGCCGTACTACGACAACGTCGATCGCCTGATCGGTCTGTACGGCTCGAACGAAGGGCTGCGCAATCATCCGGACGGCATCTTCATGCCGCCGCCGAAGCCGCGCTGCCACGAGCTGCTGGTGAAGAAGGCGTCGGACAAGCTGAACATCACCTGCATCCCCGCGCGGCTGTCGATCATCACGAAGCCGCTCAACGGCCGGCAGGCCTGCCATTACTGCGGCCAGTGCAATCGCGGCTGCCAGGTGAAGGCGAACTTCTCGAGCCCCGACGTGCTGATCGCGCCGGCGCTGGCGACGGGGCGGCTCACGCTGATCACGAACGCGATGGCGCGTGAAGTCACGGTCGGCAGCGACGGGCTCGCGACCGGCGTCTCGTACATCGACAAGACGACGATGCAGGACGAGCACGTCCGCGCGAAGGTGGTCGTGCTCGCGGCGAGCGCGATGGAATCGGCGCGTCTGCTCCTCAACTCGAAGTCGACGCTCTTCCCGCAAGGGCTCGCGAACTCGAGCGGCGTCGTCGGCAAGTATCTCACCGACACCACCGGCGCGAGCGTGTCGGGGCACATCCCGGCGATGATGGACCACGTCCCACACAATCACGACGGCGTCGGCGGAATGCACGTCTACATGCCGTGGTGGCTCGACAACAAGAAGCTCGACTTCCCGCGCGGCTACCACATCGAGGTGTGGGGTGGCGCCGGGCAGCCGTCGTCCGGATTCATGGGCGGCATCCAGCGCTACAACGGCGGCGGCTATGGCGCGAAGCTCAAAGAGGACTATCGCAAGTACTACGGCGCGACGATCGGCTTCGACGGGCGCGGCGAGATGATCCCGAACGAGGACTCGTACTGCGAGCTCGATCCGACGACCGTCGATCGATTCGGCATCCCGGTCCTGCGCTTCCATTGGAAGTTCAGCGACTACGAGTACAACCAGGCGAAGCACATGCAGGAGACCTTCCGCTCGCTCATCGAAGCGATGGGGGGAAAGGTCTTCTCGCCAATGCCGACGCGCGAGCAGGGCTACGGCCTCGCCACCGGCGGCACGATCATCCACGAGCTCGGCGGCGTGCGGATGGGCAACGATCCCAGGTCGTCGGTCGTGAACGCGAACTGCCAGGCGCACGACGTGAAGAACCTCTTCGTCGCCGACGGCAGTCCGTTCGTCTCACAGGCCGACAAGAATCCGACGTGGACGATTCTCGCGCTCTCGTGGCGCACGAGCGATTACATCGCGCAGCAGCGCAAGGCGGGGACGCTATGAGGAACGAGGATCGGGAGTCGGGGATCGAGAATGGGGAACGGGAGACGGGGAACGTGAGCGAAGCTCCCGCTGTGATCTCCCGTCGAAGAGCGCTGACTATTCTTGGCGCCATGCCGGTCGCTGCGGCGATTGGGCAGGTGCCGCAGACGCAGACGCCGGTGAATCCGCCGGCGACGTCGCACAATCCGGCGACGGTCGCACCGGTCGGCCAGCCGCGCGGCCCGCGCTTCTTCAGCAAGCACGAATGGGCGACGCTCGGCGTGCTCGTCGACTACATCATTCCGCGCGATGGGAAATCGGGCAGCGCGACGGATGCGAAAGTCCCCGAGTACATCGACTTTCTGCTCGCCGAGAAGGACGCGAACGTCAACGAGCAGGTGCAGTTCCACGGCGGGCTCGCCTGGATCGACACCGAAGCGCACAAGCGTTTTGGAAAAACGTTCCTTGTCGCATCGGATGCGCAGCGCCGCCAGATCCTCGACGACATCGCCTATCCCGACAAGGCGCGGCCCGAGATGCGCTACGGCGTCACGTTCTTCAACCGCCTGCGCGATCGCACCGCTTCCGGCTTCTTCTCGAGCGCGATGGGGTGGAAGGATCTGCAGTACGTCGGCAATGTCTTCAACCCCGGCTACGACGGTTGTCCCCCCGCCGCGCTCGACAAGCTCGGCGTGAGCTACGACGTCATGGGCACCCGCATCGCACCAGAGAGCAAATGAAGAGACTCGGCGTCGGTTTCATCGGCAGTGGCTTCAACGCGCGGTTCCACATGCAGGCCTTCCGCGCCGTCCGTGATGCGGACGTGCGCGGCGTCTGGAGTCCCAATCGCAAGAACGCCGCGTCGGCGGCCGAGTATGCACGGTCGCTCGACGTCGGCGAGGCGTCGCCCTTCAAGTCGATCACCGAGATGGTCGCCGATCCGTCGATCGACGCGATCTGGCTCGCCGGTCCGAACCACGCGCGCATCGAGAACGTCGAGGAGATCGTCGACGCGATCGAGAGCGGCAAGGGCACGCTGCGCGGCATCGCCTGCGAGAAGCCGCTCGCCCGCAATGTCGCCGAAGCGAAGCGCGTGCGCGATCTGGTCGCGCGCGTCGGCCTCGCGCACGGCTATCTCGAGAACCAGGTCTTCGCGCCGCAGGTCGAGACGGGGCACAACCTCCTCTGGGCCCGCGGCGCGGCGACGACGGGCCGGCCCTTTCTCGCGCGTGCCGCCGAAGAGCACAGCGGTCCGCACATGCCGTGGTTCTGGCGCGGCGATCTCCAGGGCGGCGGTGTGCTCAACGACATGATGTGTCACTCGGCGCTCGTCGTGCGGCATCTGTTGACGAAGCCTGGGGCGCCGCTGTCGTCGGTAAAGCCGGTGCGTGTCACGGCGCACATCGCGAGCCTGAAATGGAGCCGCCCCGCCTATGCAAAGCAGCTCTCGAAGCGTTTCGGCAAGGACGTAAACTACCTGAAGGCGCCGGCCGAAGATTTCGCGAGCACGACGATCGAGTTCGAGACGGAAGACGGCCACACCGTGATCGGCGAGGCGAGCACGTCGTGGAGCTTCGTCGGCGCCGGATTGCGTCTGTCGGCCGAGCTCCTCGGGCCGGAGTACTCGATGTCGTGGAACACCCTCGACTCGGGACTCAAGTTGTTCTTCTCGCGCGAGGTGCGCGGCAAGGAAGGCGAGGATCTCGTCGAGAAGCAGAATGCCGAGATGGGACAGATGCCGGTCGTCGCGAACGAAGCGGCCGCGTACGGCTACGAGAACGAGGATCGTCACTTCGTTCGCGTCTTCCTCGGAAAGGAGCAGCCCAAGCTCACGTTCGACGACGGCGTCGAGGTGGTGAAGCTGCTGATGACGGCGTATCAGAGCGCCGAACAGGGTAAGACGCTGCCGTACGCGCCGCGGGGGATCGACAAGTTCGTTCCCGCGGTGGCGCGCGGCGCGTGGAATCCCGGAGCACGCACATGACCATTTCGCGTCGTGACTTCGTGGCGGATGCCGGCAAGACGGGCATCGCCGCCATTCTCGCTGGCCATCTCCCGACGATCGTGCCGCGGCACGTGCTCGGCGGAAAGGGCTACACCGCCCCGAGCGCGTTGCTCAACGTCGGCATCGTCGGCGTGGGCGGGCAGGGGAACGGCAACGCGCAGGCCGTGGCGAGCGAGAATCTCGTCGCCTTCTGCGACGTCGATCCCGCGTTCATGGAGCGCAACATCATGGGCGGCGACCGGCCCGGGCAGGCGCCGAGGCCGGACACCGTCGCGCTCCGCGGGAAATTCCAGAAGGCGACAAAGTACGTCGACTTCCGCGAGAT